>JAIOHN010000309.1 GCA_019912985.1 Anaerolineae bacterium
CAACCTGCTCGGCGTCGGCTTCGTCGCGCAGGAGCACGGATAGGCCCGGCTCACCGCCTGTGCCTTCCCAGAACAGTCCTTCGATCTCACGGCTGAGGACCGGCGCACGGTTCGCCAGCCGCAGTTCCGGCCCGCTCTCGAACAGACCATAAGCCTCAATGCGGGTGCGTTCCGCATCTTCATACTGCCCATTGGCCGCTGCCGTGACGATTTCATCGAGTAGGGTGTCGATGACGGTGTAGGTGGCGCTGGTGTCACTGCTGTTGACCTGGATATTTAGCGTGGATTCGATCAGCGCCAATGCTTCATTGACGCGCGTTTCGATTTCTGGCGGATCGCCATAGGCGTCCATGATCGGCCCCATCTCGGCCAGCAGTGTATCGAGCCGGGCGGCGGATTCAGCATCTACCTGCTCGATGGCGGGGCGAATTTCTTCAAAGATGGAGGCGGCCTGCGCATAAAAGGTGGTCGCTTCCTGATACTCAATCGGTGCGGTGATTTCGCCGTTGCGCACACCGTCTTTGTATTCGGTATAGATCAGATCCGTGAACAGGTAGAACAGGCGGCTGCGCTCTGCAAGTTCTTCTTCTGAGAGGATGACCGGCTGATAGCTGGCGGTCAGGTTGCGAAGTGCATTGGTTTGCTCGGCCAGCGCGTCCCAATCGGCGTCGAGGGCCAGGGTGGGCAGTTCAGCCAGAAGCGATTGCGCCTCCTGGGTGGTATCAGCGCTGAGTTTTTGCGAAAAATCATCCGCCAGCAGATTAAAGTAGCCCTGAAGCTGTCCGGCCCATTCTGCAGTACGCAGGGCATAGCCATCGGCTGTCGCGCTTGAAAGCTCAGTCAGTGCTTCGCGGAAGCGATAGAAATAGGCATCTCGTAAATCCGCTCCTACCGCTGCCAGCGCTTCGTCCGATGTGATGCTGTCCGCTTCAAGCTGGCTGATGGCTTCGGCAGCGGGATTATCCACGACCGTGACTTTCGTTGCCTGCCGGAATTCTCGCAGACGCAGCCAATTGGCTGCTGTGGCGGTATCTCCCTCAGCCACTGCTTGCTGCGTGATGTCAAAACTGGCCCATAACAGACCGGTTTTGAGCTGGCCGCGTGCCAGTGCCAATGAGGCTGCGTCGTTGTTTTCCAGCGCCTGCTGTGCAGTCTCAAGCGCATTCTGGATAAAGGTGCCTGCATCCGGTGCGTCCGATTGAATTGCGCCGGATAGTGTGCTTTCGTAAATGTCTGACGCAGTGGTCAGTTGCCCCTGTGCTTCTTCCAGATTTTGCTGTGGGTTGTCGGATCGCCCGGCTGCAAAAAGTTCGCGCTGTGCATCAAGCAGGGCGCTGTTCATCGCATCGGCTGCCTGCCAGACACTCATGTCCTGTGCAGCGGCTAGCGATGTGGGAAATACCAACAAAACTAATAAAAACCAGATATGGAAAAGCCTTCTCACGAATTCCCCAATAGCTTGTAGTCGTCCTGTGCGACCATAAGCATCGCAGAAAGTGACAGCGATTTCTACGTGAGTGATTAATCCTGGTTTTTTGGAATCGGACAGCGTGAGTTGAACGACTTTACGAAGCGCATCACGCCCTGCTCAACAAAATTTTGAACAGGGTTAAAAATAAAAGATTACCATCAGGCAATCTTAAAAGAGGGTAGTGTTGCACTGGTAGTTCTACACCAGTATCGGCACTATTCTGACTTATACAGGGTAAACGTGTTCAGCCTTGTTTAGCCAGCGGTCGTTTCGCCACCCAGGAGCGTGAGCACTTCCCCGGTGATATAGCTGGAGTCTGTCTCGGAAGCGAAAAAGACATAGGATGGCGCAATCTCTTCGGGTTGGGCAGGACGTTTCATAGGTTGTTTCTGGCCGAACTTTGCCACTTCTTCCGCATCTTTATCGGATGGATTGAGCGGCGTCCACACAGGGCCCGGAGCCACACAGTTGACTCGAATCCGACGCTCTACCAAATGCTGCGCCAATGACTTGGTAAAGGCATGGATGGCCCCTTTGGTGGCCGAGTAATCTAATAAGTTCTTGCTACCCTCTAATCCGGTGATTGATCCTGTGTTGATGATTGTGCTGCCTTGGTGCAAGTGAGGTAACGCCGCTTGCACCATCCGAAAATAGCCATAAATGTTGGTTTTGAAGGTGTGATCCCATTCATCATCTGATAGGTCTTCGATGCGGTCGTGATGCTGTTGGTAGGCTGCGTTGTTTACGAGAATATCAAGATGGCCTAAGTGCTTCACTGTTTGTTCAACAGCCTGCTTACAGAAATTCTTATCGGTGACGTCACCGGCAATCAGCAGGGCCTTTCGCCCCTCATTTTCGATTGCGTTGCATGTTTCTTCAGCATCATTTTGCTCTTCAGGCAGGTACACAATCGCGACATCGGCACCTTCACGCGCAAACAGGACGGCGACACTCCGCCCAATACCCGAGTCGCCGCCTGTAATCAAAGCCACACGCCCCTTTAGCTTGCCTGAGCCTTTATAAAGCGGGGCTTTATAATGCGGTCTCGGCTCAAGCTGCGCTTCATTGCCAGGTTTCGCCTGGTGCTGCTTCGGGAACGGTGGTTTTGGTTGGCGTTGTTGCTGCATAGGTAGCGCTCCTTGATTTGTCCTATTTAATGTTTAAAGCGGCTCGGCCACTGCGAGTCTGCGCTGCGCTTTGTCTACGGGCAGTTGCTGAATGCGTAACGTAACCAGCATCTTGTGTACATAGGGATTTTCCAATACAGGCATTTCAATGATCTGGTCATCTTTTTTCAGTTCAATATGGCAAATACAAATTCTTCGTACACCGTTTAGCCAGATTTCTTCGTAAAAAACGACGTTCGTGGCGATTTCCCAGCCAGTCATCAAAAAGCTGTAGAGTGCGTCTCCGCCTGCGTACTGCTCTGAGACAGGCGACCAGTGTCGGTAGCGAAATAGTCCATTGTCCAGTGCAGATTTTTCTAACATTATTGCTTCCCTTATCAACCGTTGAATTATGTAAGAACGATGATTTAAATTAGCATTTAAAGTTTAGTCGGACTCGACTGGGATTTAAGGTACCACATGGCCTAATTCATATAGGCCACTCAGGTCATTAAATTACGACCTCATGTAATATGACCCGTAACCTATCGTGGAGTCGATAAAACCAACTCGTAATCGTGCCTGAAGGGAAGGGGTTAATGGGTAGTATCGGCGGTGATTTCTTGCTGGAGATACTCGTGCAGCTCGCGCTGGGTTTGTTGGATGTGATGAATCGCTGCCTGCCGCGCGCGGGATCGATCACGGTCTTTACAGGCATCCAGAATCGCCTGATGCTCGGCATGAATGCGCACGGTATCGTGGATGAGCAGCATATACCGGTAGCGGTATAACTCGCTGCGCTCCCACATACTGCGGATTGTTTGCAAAAGATGCTGGTTGTTTAGTGCGCTGTAGATGCGCAGGTGAAACTCGCGGTTGAGGGCGATGTAATCGCTGACATCTTCTCCTTCAGCAACGTCTTTCATTTTATCGACCAGGACTTGCAATTTATCCATATCCGCATCACTCAAGTGGGGGATGGCATGGTAAATCGTTTCGCCTTCGATCAGCGCCCTGGCGAAATATAACTCCTCCAGGTCCGTCAGCGAGACCTCTGTCACGAATGCGCCCCGGCGGGGGATGATCGTTACCAACCCTTCCGCGCCCAGTTCTTTCAGCGCTTCACGTACAGGGGCCAGGCTCACCTTAAGAGCCTCGGCCATCTGATTCTGGTCAATCCGTGTGCCGGGCTTTAAGGCACTGGTGAGGATCGCCCGCCGGATGTGTTCATGCACCTGGGCTGCGAGTGTTTTGCGATTGTTTTCGATAGGGCCAAAGGGGTCAGCCATGGTGAATTCTTCCTTGCTGGTCCTTATTTGACAGATTTCGGGATGTCATTTATATTTTCGATTATTGAGAATAATATTCGAATTTATAATTCTTGCCAAGCGCTCCCACCGCTTGAGCGAGGATGGCAGGGATTAAGAGTAACTTTATTCCACTCAACAGAAAGAAGCACATTTACATGGCAAATCCTATTGATTACAAGACCTGGATGGAGCAGCCTCGCATTTTTGCAGAGCGCTGTCGCGGGCTGCCGCTTGTGTGGACGCCCGATGTGAACTGGTTCAACAATGATTGGCTGGGGCCGACTCCGCATCTACATGATGATGCCACCGAGATCGGCTACATGGCGCAGGGCAGCCTGGAGATTCAGGTTGGCAGCAGCAAGCGGGTTTATGGGCCAGGCGACTTCATGATTATGCCGCCCAATAAATATCACAACTACTGGTTTACGGGTGAGGATACCGTATGCTTTTTTGTGGTGGTGGGGCCGAATCACAAGTACAACCGGCTGCGTGAGAAGGATTTCACGCCAGAGAACTTTGAGGGTGATGCGCCCTATGCCAATGTCTTCACCAGTGACACGCTTCCCTCCAATGAGCATTTTGAGGTTGAGAAGTGTACGTTGGCCCCAGGTGAATCTGAGCCATTGAAGGCGATTGACCTGCGCGAACGCATCATTTATGTGGTGAGCGGCACCGCGCAGGCACAGGTCCATACCCTGTCCGGGCCGCTGGCGGCGAACCAGTATATTCACATCCCTGCCAGCAGTCGTCATCAGATCAGCAATCCCGGTTTTGAGCCAGTTGTTTATATCTCCATGCTTGTCACTGATCCCTACACTGCACACGGCACCGTGCCGGAAGAGGAATAATCATCATGTCTGCAAAATATCCACTGCGTTTCGCCTACAGCACCATCAACTGGGGGACGAAATGCGATCTGGCTGCGGCCTGCCGCGAGATGCTCGATTCAGGCTGGCAGGCGGTTGAGTTGTTTGACCATGCGCTGGATTGGCTGGGAACGGTCGATCATCTACGGGCAACGCTGGATGGCCTAAAGGTCGCGACTTTGTTTGGCAGTGTTGCCGTGCCAGGGAGTGATGACCAGCTTACGTTGCACAAGAACCGCATTGACTACGCCGCATTAATGGGTGCGGAGATGTATGGTCTGGTGGGTGGCGGGCGGTTGCGCTGGCGCCCCCCAACCGCAGCCGAATACAGTGATCTGGCGGCGACCTGCGAAGAACTGGCCGTCTACGGCGCGGATAAAGGTGTCGGCATCGGCTACCATCCGCACACAGGCTGCACAATCGAAACCGAGGAAGAGATCGATATTCTGCTTAACGAGACGAAGCTCACCCAGCTTTGCCTGGATGTCTCGCATGTGGCACTGGTGGATGAAGATCCGGTGACACAGATGCGCAAATATCGGGATCGTATTGGTTACATCCATATGAAAGACTGGGCGAAGGGCAAGTTCGTCGAGCTGGGTGAAGGCAGCATCGGCATCGATTTTCCCGCAATCCTGGCCGAGCTGGAAAGCTGGTCGTTTGATGGTTGGATCGTGCTGGAAAACAGCCGCAGTGATATTTCCCCGGCACACAGCGCGCAATTTAACGCCGATTATCTGCGCGGCCTGGGTTATTCGCTGTCCCTGCCGGAAGAGGCGCTTTCATGACGTTCGCACTGGCACTGGTTGGCTGTGGTGGCATGGGCCGCCGCCACATCCTGGGTATGAAGCGGCTGCATGATGTCGGGCGCATGGATTTTGAGCTGGCTGCCGTTTGCGATGTGATGCCGGCGAACGCCGCCAAAGCAGCAGAGATGGCTGGCGATCTGCTGGGACGCACACCGCAGCAGTTCGAGAATTTTAGCGACATGACACGCGCGCTTGATCTGGATGGGGTGATTGTCACAACCACCCCGGAGATGCATCTGCCCGTTGGTTTGGAAGCATTTGCGGCGGGGCTGCATGTCTTGGCCGAGAAGCCTGTCACACTCACGATCAAGCAGGGGCGGGCGCTGGTCGAGGCAGCCAGCAGCGCCAACTGTAAACTGGCGGTGGCCGAGAATTACCGCCGTGACCCGATCAACCGACTGGCGCGGGCGCTGGTCGATGCTGGGGCGATTGGCAAACCATTCCTGGCGGTACAGTCGTCCTCATCCGGTGGAGAGTTTGTCATCATCACCCCCTGGCGACATCTGAAAAGCCGGGGTGGGATTGTAATGGATATGGGCGTGCATTACAGCGACATCCTCGAATATTATCTCGGCCCGATTGACCATGTCTATGCCATGAATGGTATCGTAGATACGCAGCGCAGAGAGCGCGATGGTGACATGCTGCATCCCGCCGATGCGGAAGACCTTTCGGTGGGTGTGGCGCGCTTTGAGAGCGGGGCTATCGCCAACTGGATGCTGAGTCTGGCAGGACGCGGCGAAGGTTATTTCCACCGTGCTCTGTATGGCACAGGCGGTTCACTCGTGATTCCGGGGGACCGCACTGGCAAGCCCCTGCGGCTGTCGCAGCGGCGTGATGGACAGGATGTGCCGCTTGAGGAACTGCTGCATCTGGTACCGGATTTTGCGCTGGATGCGGTGACGGCTTCGCTGTTTGGCGGGGATCGCATGCTGTCGTATGACCTGCCCTGGGCGGATATTGACGCCAATCTGCTCGCGATTGAGCAGGCGGACTTTGTGGCGGCGGTGGCCGAAAATCGTGAGCCGGAAGTGAACGGCGTGCAGGGGCTGCGCTCGCTGGCGGTGGTATTCGCCTTCCTCGAATCCGAGCTGGTGAATAAGCCGGTCACGATTGAGGAGATTCTAAGCGGCAGCAGCGCTGTCTATGAAGCACAGATGGAGGAAACGCTATGACCGATTGGACAGCCTACATGGATTTTGGTGTCGTGCATCCCCTGGTGTATTTTGAGTGTCGTGCTGGGGGCGGCCCGATCATGGAAACGCTGCCGACCATCGTCAATGATGAGATGTTCGGGGCGATTGAGATCGCGCCGATTAAAGACCCGGCTGTGCGCAAGCAGGCCCGCGATCTGCTGGCATCGGCGCAGATGCAGGTGGTTTACCTGCCCATTCTGCCGATTATTGTCGAGGATTTGAAAATCGCCAGTGTGGATGGTGATGAACGGGCGGCGGTACGCTCACGCATGAAAACGCTGCTTGACGAGGCCTTGGAGTTTGATTCACCGCTGGCGATGATTACCGGACCGCGTGATCCTGGCGTGGACGGACGTGCCGACGCAACCGAGCGGCTGGTGGAGGATTTGCAGGAATTGTGTGATTATGCAGCAGCGAAATCGAGCAAGCGGCTGCTGAACATCACCTTTGAGCATTTTGACCGTGATATTGAGAAGAAGCGTCTGATCGGGCCAACCAGCGAAGCGGTGGCGTTAGTCGAAGCCGTGAACCGCCCCAATTTCGGGCTGACTGTCGATCTCAGTCATTTGCCGCTGCTGGGGGAAAGTTCTGCGGATGCGCTGCGACTGGCTGCGTCGCACGCGATTCATATGCACATTGGTAACTGTGTGATCGACCATGCGGATGCCCCAATCTACGGTGATTTCCATCCACGCTTTGGGCATCCGCTGGGTCGTAATGATCTGCCGCAGGTGATTGATTACCTTGAACAACTGGATGCCATCGACTACTGGGGTAGGACGCGCGACCGGCTGGGTTCTACGCCGATTCTGTCGATGGAACTGCGGGCCTTCCCCGATGAAAGCCCGGAAGCGATTCTCGCCAATGGCAAACGCACCTTTATCCGCGCCTGGCACAGCAGGAAGCACTGAGATGACGAAACCGGCCTTGACTGTTGTGGTGTGGGATAACATCGGCAATACCCTGTGGGGCGTGCGCTTTAATCAGCGCTTTGGGCCAGATGCCCTGCGTGACCGGCTGCCTGCCGCTGACCCGGCAGCGCTGGATGCCGCGCCCACCTTTGAAGAATTATTTGCCGATTATGATGTGACTCTATACGAGTGCAAAACACTTGAAGAAGTCGATCAGCACATTGCCGACGCGGATTTCCTGGTGCTGCACAAGGAGATTCTGCCGGGCGAGGTGCTGGAAAAGGGGAAGAAGCTGCGGTTGGTGCAGCATCTCGGCCTGGATTACCGTGGCATTCCCATGGAGACGGCGCGCAAGATGGGCATTCCCTGTGCGGCCACCCCGCTGGTGAATTATCTGGCAGTGGCTGAGCATAACTGGGCGCTGATCCTGAATCATCTTAAGCAGCTGCCGCAGCAGCGGGTGTATATGCAGCAGCGCGGCTACATGGAGAATGGCTGGGGGAATCTGGTGCCACTGGGAATCGCTCTGGCCTGTGATCAGACATTGGGGCTGGTCGGCTTTGGTGAGATCGCGCGGCCTATGGCACGTTATGCGCAGGCCTTTAATATGCGGGCCATCTATTGGGATGTGCATCGTTTCCCTGAGCTGGAAGCCGCTTATGGGGTGGAATATGTCGAGTGGGATGAAGTCTGGAAACAGGCCGACATCCTCAGCGTGCAGATTCCAATCAAGCCCGAAACGCACAAAATCGTTGGTGCGCATGAGATTGGCCTGATGAAACCGAAGGCGCTGTTTGTTAACACGGCACGCGGCAAGCTGGTCGATCAGGAAGCGTTAGTCGCCGCTCTGGAAGCGCATCAAATCGGTGGCGCGGCGCTGGATGTGTTTTACGATGAACCACTGCCGCTGGCCCATCCGCTGCATGATTTGCACGATGATCTGCGCAATCACGTGACGATTACACCCCATTCAGCCTGGCAGGGGCATTGGACGCATGTCCGCGACTCGCTTGGCATCTGGAATAATGTCCTGCATATACTGCGGGACGAGCCGATTGAATACCGGGTAGACTGAGGAGACGATGATGCAGCATCCGATTCAATTTGGCTTTTGTGTGCCGATCTTCGCCCTGCCTGGCGGGCAGTTATTCCGCACGCCCAGTTATGCAGCGCTGGATGTGCATTCTGCGCTAGCACTGGCCCGAGCAGCCGATTCACTGGGCTATGACTCGTTGTGGGTGGCCGATCACCTGATGCTTGGCAAAGATGATGCCATCATGGAAGGCTGGACGACTCTAGCCGCGCTGGCGGGTTCCACGCGGCAGGCGAAGTTAGGCATTATCCATCAGGCCCATTTCTTCCGGCATCCATCCGTGGCGGCCAAGATGATCGCCACACTCGATCAAATTTCCGGCGGGCGGTTTATCTACTTCATTGATACGGGGACTCGCCCCGGCGAACACAAAGCTTATGGGCTGACCTATCCCGACACGCTTGAAGCACGAATGCCATACCTGCTGGAAGGACTCGACCTGACCTTACAACTGTGGTCTACGGAGCAGCCGTTGACATTTACGGGGCAGTACTATCACGTCGAGAACGCGGTTTGTGAGCCTAAGCCGGTGACCCAGCCGCATCCGCCCATCTGGTTTGGTGAGCCGCATCCGGTGACACTGGAGGCCTGTGCGCGTTATGGGCAGGGCGGGAACTCGGTGCCAGTCTCGCTGCCCGAACTGCGCCATCGCATCGCCGCGTTGACGGATGCCTGTCAAGCAGTTGGGCGTGATGTCGATGAAATTGAAAAGAGTCTGGAAGTCCAGATTTTGATCGCACCTGATCGGGATGCGCTGCGCGAACGGGTGCGTGAGATGATCGCATTGACCGTGCCAGGTACATCCACGCCGCAAGCGCCGGATTTCCAGGCGTTTATAGATGGTGACTCTGATGAGTTGCCAGTTTACTTAACCGATACCTGGCTGGTCGGGACACCGGATGAAGTGATTGAACAGCTCAGGGAACGCATGGCGTTAGGTTTTACGCATTTTATGCTGTGGTTTGTCGATGCGCCGCGCGAGGATGGATTGCGTCTGTTTAGTGAGCGTGTCGCCCCAGTTTTTCGCACTTAAGAGAGGAATGAGGTTATGACAACGGATTTGCTGAACCAGTTATTCCGGCTGGATGGTAAGGTCGCGCTGGTGCCGGGCGGCTATGGTGGCATCGGTGAGGCGGTTTGCCGGGGACTGGCGGCGGTAGGTGCGAAGGTCGCGGTGGCGGGACATAATGCCGAAAGAGCGCACGCACTGGCGGATGCGCTGACCAGTGAAGGCTATGACGTTTATGCGGCTGTTTTCGATGCGGCCTCGGTCGAGCAGATTCGCACGATGACGGATGAGGTCGCCGCACACTTTGGCCGGCTGGATATTCTGGTCAACTGTGTGGGGCTGAACCGTGAGGAAAAGGCGCTGGAGATCACTGAGGAAAAGTTCGATTACGTCTATACAGCGAACCTGAAATCCGCGTTGTTTATGGCGCAGGCCGCTGCCAAGCACATGCTTGAGCAAGGGGGCGGTAAACAGGTGCACCTCGGCTCGGTGCGGACGCTGCTGGCACTGCGCGGGCGTGGTTACGCCGCTTATTGTGCGGCCAAGGGCGGCCTGGGGACGATGTGCAAGCAGCTTGCGGCGGAATGGGCTCCTGAGCACATCAACGTCAACGTGATCGCGCCGACCTTCGTACGGACCGAGCAGGTGGCAGCAATGCTCTCCGACCCGGAATTTTACAGCGCGCTCACCGCGCGTATTCCATTGGGGCGCGTGGCCGAACCAGAAGAAGTCATGCAGGCGGTGCTGTTCTTTGTCTCGTCGGCGTCGGACTTCATCACCGGGCAGACGCTGTATCTCGATGGCGGCATTACCGCGACGCAGTAACGACAAATATGATTCCGTAAGTATCAAAGCACAAGGTGATTTGCTTTGTGCTTTTTGATTTCCGCTATAATATGGGCTGCTTAATTTAGAAGTGAGGCATACGTTCTTGAGCAAATTTACACAGCTGCTGTGGCTGCTGCTGGTGATCGCGGGCTGCGCTGCCGCCGCCGATCCCACACCAACACCGATCACTGACTCGGCACAGACAACACCCACCTTAGCGATTGACCCGGCAGACATCACCTTTGTCGATGCGGATGCGCTGCCCACCTCCACTTTTGAGGACCCGCGTTTGCGGCAGGCGGAAGCGGATTATCAGGTGTACTGTGCGCATTGTCACGGCTACGAGGGCGAAGGGCAGGCGGTAGGCGCACCAGGGGAAACTGCGCGCCTGGGTTATAAGCAGGTGCCACCACATGACTCGACCGGTGAGATCTGGCACTATGCGGATCCGCTGCTGTTTGAAGTCATTAAGTTCGGCATCAACAACCCGCTCGATCATTATCCGATGATTGGCTTCGATGCAGCGTTGAGTGATGATCGGATCATGGCGCTGGTGGATTACATCAAATTCTGGTGGACTGAAGAGCAACGCACGTATCAGGCGGAAGTGACCGCCAATTACATCCAGGCGCGGACAGAAGCAGGTTCACCGATCTATCCACTGGACGCCACCGAGGAAGCCGCCCCTTGATAGGTTGTGGGCGAGATTGCAACAGGGAATCAAAAGGGCGGCCTGCAAGCCGCCCTTTGCATTGCGCTTACGCCTCGGCAGGCGCGTATTCGATCTCTTTGAGTGCCTCGACGATCTGATCCCAGGTGGCCGGTGCTGCCCACTCTACAGTGACGACTTTGGTGTCAACTGCACCATCCACCGTCTGCACACCTTCCAGTTCACTCAATTCGTTCTTGATTGTCCGTACACAACCATCACAGCCGATGTTCGGTACGGTAAAAGTTTTGCTTTGCATGGGATTACCCTCCTGATACAAGGAATTTGCTATAAACCACTTCAAACATTATAGACGCATTCAACGTCTGAAAACATACATCAGTCACCGGAAACGGCCTGAAGAATTTCTTTTCTTTGTTCTTTTGCCAGCATCCCCGCGTGCAGCATCCAGTAAAAGCCGATCGCGGCGGTCAGACCCATCACCATGCCGCCATACCAGATCGCATCCGGGCCGATGTAATCGTTAAGCAGTCCGCCAATCAACGGGGCAATGCCGGAGGCGATGGTGAAGGTGAGCGTGTAGACGCCCATATAACGGGCGCGCATCTCGGTTGGGGCCATACGCGCCACCAGTGCCAGCGAGGTGGGTGCGGCCAGCAGCTCGCCTGTGGTAATGACCACCATGCTGATGGCGAAGGCGGCAAAACTGGTGCCGAGTGCAATACTGGCAGAGCCCACGGCGTATAAAAGCGCGCCGATGATCATCACCCATAACTGGCGATAACGCTCGCTGATGCGAGTGATACCATACTGGAATAGCACCACCATAGTCGCGTTAATGGCAACGAGAAAGCCGTACTGGTTTTCCAGAATGCCATAGTTCTCTTTGGCATACACCGATAGCAAGCTGAACACCAGTGTCACGACCATTTCAATCAGCACAAAAATGCCGCAGAAAATGAGGAAAGGACGGTCTTTGAGCAGTTGCAGATAACCGCCATCGGGCGGCGCTGGTTCATCCGCTTTGCGCTTGGGCAGACTTTCCGCCAGGAAGAGGAAAATCAATATAGCGAGGATGATGTTGACCGTGGCCGTGATGTAGTAGGTGAGGCCGTACGAGATGACGATAAGCATCCCGCCAATCACAGGCCCAATGGCGATGCCCAGATTCTGTGCCATTCGGATGAGCGCATAGGCACCTGCCCGGCGGTCTTCTGGCACGAGGTCGGCGACCATCGCGTTGCCGCCGACGGAAAACAGAGGATTGTTGGCACCGTACAGCGCGATCAATACCCCCCATGCGGGCAGGCTGTAGGCACTGCGCATCGCAATGAGAATCAAGGCGCTGGCGACCAGACTGAATACCATGATGCGTTTGCGCCCGAAGCGATCCATCATCGGGCTGAGGAGCCAGGTGGATACCAATCCCGAAGCGGCCTGAATTGAGAACAATATGGTGATGGTACTTAACGGCACATCAAGCTGCTCACGCATGTAGATAGTGAGGAACGGCCAGATGAGGCCGCTGCCGGTGCGGCTGATGATATACCCGGCGAATAACAGCCAGAACTGGTGCGAATAGTGCGCGGTAAACGACCAAAAACGCTGCATAAAGACGATCTCATTTGTCGATATTAACTAAATAATTGTAGCGGCTTTTGTTCAATCCACATAAGGCCAGCTTAGCCGAGCAGGCGAGACAGCTCCGTGAGGACATCAGGATCATTTTCGCGCTGGTGCAGGTGGTGCAGGTGTGCTGACCGCGGCTCAATGCGGGAGATGGCCCAGGCAGCATGACCGCGTATCAGCGGATTGGGGTCATCAAGTAAGGGAATCAGACCAGGGAGCGCCAGCGGACTGCCCCAGTTTCCAGCGGCGACACAGGCATTTCGCACCAGCCGGTCACGCTTGATACGCTGAATGGGCGATCCCTGAAAGCGCATTTTGAAGGTTTCATTGTCCAGCGCCAGCAGGTCGTGCAGAGACGGTGCAGCCCGGTCCACATCGACTGGAAAGAAGCCCTGCTCCTGGCTGGTTGGCGCAAAACGCTGGAATGGACACACCTCCTGGCATATGTCGCAGCCAAATACCCAGTTGCCCAGCAGCGGACGCAGGTCGGGCGGAATCCAGCCTTTGTTCTCAATCGTCAAGTAACTGATGCAGCGGCGGGCATCGAGCACGTGCGGCTGGGGGAAGGCGTGAGTCGGGCAGGCATGCAGGCAGCGTGTGCAGGTGCCGCACATGGTCGGGCGGTGCGGTTGGTCGTACGTGTCAAATTCCAGGCTGGTGAAAATTTCACCGAGAAAGAAATAACTGCCGCGCCGGGGGTGGATGAGCATGGTGTTTTTGCCGACAAAGCCCATGCCTGCCTGC
The DNA here is from genome assembly GCA_019912985.1 of Anaerolineae bacterium. Classification (GTDB taxonomy): domain Bacteria; phylum Chloroflexota; class Anaerolineae; order Aggregatilineales; family Phototrophicaceae; genus JAIOHN01. The sequence continues at coordinate 13,643 of JAIOHN010000309.1, forward strand.
TGGGCGTGGCTGCGTTCGAGGATTGCGCCGGTATCGACATAGACCCGCTGTTGAGCGGTTTGCCTGCTTTCTGCCTGCATCCAGGCGGCGAATTGCTCCAGGCGCGGCGTCATCAGATCGTGATAATCCAGCCCCCAGGCATAGGACGCAATACGACCGCGCGCTGGATCTTCCAGAATTTCGGCGGGGATGTCGAGCGTGCGGTAATCCAGCCCGACGATGACCAGGGACTGCACCTCCGGCATAATCACTTGAAGATCACGGCGGCGTGCCTGGCGGTCAGGCCGCGCCATGTAGCCCATTGCGCCATGCATCCCCGCATCAATCCAGCGGAAGTAGGCATCGAGTGTAGGTGATGGCTCTGCGCGGGTGATGCCAACCAGGTTAAATCCCAGCTCGCGCGCGTGATTTTTCATGCTTTCGGTATTGAGAATCATGCGCTCTAGTTTACCAGATGGCGGGTCTGCTTGATCTTTTCGTAATTTCATAGAAGTCATTGTAAGATGACACCGATAAATTATCGCCGTGTTGCAGAGGAAGGTATCCAGCGTGTCGCAGGCACAATCCCGTTTTAGCCGGTTTGCTCAGCGGTATGTCACCAGTCCCACCCATGCAGGCGGCCCGGATTTGGAACGACTGCTGAAACTGGCGCAACCACAGCCTGAATGGTGGATTTTAGATGTCGCGACTGGCGGCGGTCACACCGCGCTGGCGTTCGCGCCGCAGGTGGCACGAGTGGTGGCCTCAGATTTTGCCCAGGCGATGCTGCTGGCCGCTCGTGATTTTATCGACGGTCTGGAAACCTCCAATCTGGATTATGTCAACAATGATGCCGAGCGCCTGGCGTTTACGTCAGGGACGTTCGATCTCGTGACCTGCCGCATTGCGCCGCATCACTTTCTCGACTGCTTCCGCTTCGTGCAGGAATGCACGCGTGTACTCAAGCCCGGCGGGCTGCTGCTCATCGAAGATCATGTTATGCCGGATGGTGAACAGGCAGCGCATTACCTCAATACCTTTCAGCGCCTGCGTGACCCCAGCCATGTGCGAGCTTATGCCAACTATGAGTGGGAAGGCATGTTCCTGGATGCTGGTTTGACCGTGGCGCACACGGAGCACTTCGCGCGCAGTACGCGGCTGCTGCCCTGGGCGACGCGGCAGAGTTGTACACCCTATACGATTGAGCGCCTGCAGCTGATGCTGATTCAGGCGCCGGCAGCGGCACGGGATTGGCTTCAGCCACAGTGTGCGGGGACAGATGACGCCGCTTTTGACCAGCATTACATCCTGATCATGGGGAGGAAGCCCGAATGACTTTTGATAAAGCCTTCTGGCAGGCGATTGTCGATGCGGATTTTGCTGTGCCGGACGGACACAGTGTGGCAGAACTGACACACTACCTGCTGGAATTCCTCGGCTCCAGTGATATTGACGTGCGCGATCCTTTCGGCTATGAAATTCTGGCGCAGTGGATTGTGCGCGATAAGCACTATACGCCGGACGAACTGCGGGCGATGCGCGATCAACTGGTTGCTAATCTCACCGATCATATCGGCGAACAGGGGACAGACAGCGTGTTTCTGCGGTCGTTCTCGGTGCTGATGCTGTCGGTCATCGTTTACTATGAGAATCAAGTACCGTTCATGAGTCCAGCGGAAATGCAGGATTTGCTGCGGCATGGGCTGGATTATCTGCGGGCGGAGCAGGACTTGCGCGGCTACATCCCCGGCAAAGGTTGGGCGCACTCCTGCGCACATACAGCCGATTTGCTCAAGTTCCTGGCGCGCAGCTCGAAAACCAGTGCCGATGATCTGCAAACCATTCTCAATGCCATTACCGACAAACTGTTACAGCCGGTGGATTACGTCTATACCCATAACGAAGATGAACGCCTCGTGCTGGTCGTGCTGGATGTGCTCAAGCGGGAAGTGCTGACGTTGGAAAGCTGGCAGAACTGGCTGCGGATGTTTACGTTGTGGAAGCACGAACACAGCGCAATCGAAGTTTACAGGCCAGAGATCGCCGCACCGATCATGAACGGCAGGCATTTCCTCAGCGGCCTGTATTTCCAATTGGAGTTTACACCCGGCCTGAGCAACCTGGCGCAAACCCTCAAGACGGATGTGCTGGAAACGATCAAGACGTTTCGTTAATCACCGCCAGCAGTGCTTCGGCGGCTCTTGGCGGCCCACCAAGCGCGGCCATTTCCTCCGCAAAATGCCTGACATTTGCCTGCACCCGTTGATCGTTTAGCAGCGCGTGTGTACCCTGTAACAGCGCACCGTTGCGCACATCATGGGCGGTCAGATTAAGGCCAATGCTGGCTTGCGCGACTCGCCGTGCCTGCCCACGCTGGTCTGCTGCATGAGGAACGACGATCTGCGGGACGCCATGGACTATAGCCGCATGGGTGGTCCCCATGCCGCCGTGATGAATAATAATCCGCGAACGTGGCAGCACATGATTAAAATCGACCCAGTTGAGCAGCCGTGTCATGCCAGGGAGTGCTTGCTTGAGTTCCGCTTTGGCCTGTGGCTCGATGGGATTCCAGCCCACGACGACAATGGGAACCAGCCCCAGGCGGGCCGCTGCCTGGGCTGCCCAGGCGAAAAAGCCGAGATCACCGGTAAAGACGCTGCCCAACGTAATCAGCGCCAGCGGCGCTTCTGCCGGGATGTCTGTCAGCCACGACGGCGGATCGTCGGCTGGCGGGGTGGGACTGCCGCCGACGAAGATGTTCTGCGGCAGCAGCATGTTTGATTCCGAGGCGTACCAGTTCTGCGTAAAATAACTGATGTGCAGATGCGGGCTGAGAATGGCGGGTGTGGGACCGGTCGAAAAGTTCTCGCCGCGCAGGTTAAAGCGCTTATACAGGCGTTGAATACGCTGCTGGCTCTCGCTGCCCAGTGATTTCTGGACCGGGAACAGCATTTCCTCGTTGAGGTCGGTTTGTGCAGGCCAGCCGCATACTGTAAGCGGCACGTCCAGCGCTTCTGCCGCCAGCGCAGCGGCAGTCAGGAAGGGGTCGGTGACGATCTGATCAGGTTTGCCGATTTCACCAGCCAGTTCGATCAAGGCGGAGGTCGCTTCCGCGACCAGGTCTTCGCTCAGCCAGGTATCGAGCGCACGTTGATAACGCAGCATCACCGCCTGCTGTGGGGGAATCGTGCTGAGATCCGGCGCGGGTGGGGGCGGCCACAGCCAGCCCGTGGTGCGTACCGGCGCAAATGGGACGCCAGCACGGGTGATCGCACCTGCGACCTGTTTGCCGCTGATCCACGTGACCTGATGCCCCTGCTGTTGCAAAACCTGTGCGGTCCTGAGAAAACCACCCCAATCCAGATGACCGGCCAGCGGGGCGGAGATAAACCAGAATTGCGCCATTGTGCTCTCTCTCACAAGCTATCGGGGCAATCGTAGCATGGGTGGTCATCTGGCGAAAGTGAAAATGCTGGGAAAGCTGGCGGCGGCAGATGGGGGGCCGGCGGCAGGAAGCCAGGGCATTGTTGCCGCCGCTTGGTCAGCAAGGTGTGATAAACCAGTAGTGAGTCAAAAGTATCACCTCCATGCATGTCAAATGGCATGCTCATGTGTTCTATGATACTGTAAAATTGATAAGAAAGGGTGGACATACGTCCGGTCATATGTCCCTATTTTGGAATAAAATATTCTTTGTTAATTGCATGCGAGGAGTGGAAACAACGATATACATGGTAGATCCATGTGGTACTCTTTCTTTAAGCGGATGGAAAAGGCGAGACCTATGAACCAGACTTACGTACATGGATATGATCCCAGAGAAAACATACGGCTGCAGGATCAAGCTTCGACTCTTGTCGATCTGCTACATTCTGATACAGCCTATCCGGCAGGCAGCAATGTCCTGGAGGCTGGCTGCGGCGTGGGGGCGCAAACGATCACGCTGGCCCGCAACAGCCCCAACGCGTATATTACGTCAATTGATATTTCCCAGCGTTCGGTTGAAGAAGCCGAGAAGCGACTCCAAGAATCAGGGTATACTAATGTTTCATTCCAACAAGGCGACATCTTCAACCTGACTTTTGCGCCGGAGTCGTTTGATCATATCTTTGTTTGTTTTGTGCTTGAGCACCTGGCCCGACCGCTTGAAGCTTTAAATTCCCTAAGAGGGTTGCTCAAAGTGGGCGGAACCATAACGGTCATCGAAGGCGACCATGGGTCAACTTACTTTTATCCTGACAACGATGCTGCACACCAAGTAATTCAGTGCCAAATTGAGTTGCAGAAGCAAGCTGGCGGCAATGCCAATATCGGGCGAGAAGTTTATCCACTCTTAAGCGCAGCCGGTTTTCGCTCAATAAAGGTGTCTCCACGTATGGTTTATGTGGACGCGAGTAAACCAATGTTAGTCGAAGGCTTTACGAAGAATACCTTCACCGCCATGATTGAAGGTGTTCGTACAGCCTCAATCAATGCGGGGCTGCTTGATGAAAGCACATTTGACGAGGGGGTAAAGGGCCTCTACAGAACCACAGAGGCCGATGGTGTTTTTTGCTATACGTTCTTTAAGGGAACCGCAGTACGGCCCTGAACTCCCAAATTCGTCATCGAGCAATATCTGATGACCTCTGCTGCACGGCAAGAGGCCATCATCATTCAGTTATTAGGAGGGGCTGACACTGCCGGTCAGCCAGATGGGATGCTGTTCGGCTTCGGGACTGTGGAGGACAGTGTATAACCGTTGGGCTTCGTTCCATAGATTTTGTGCCTGTTCCTGATTGCCCAGAAGCGCCTGCTGTTGACTTTGAACCCGCAGCGCGCCAGCCAGTAAGCGGCGCATATCGGCACGGCGGGCCAGAGTGATGGCTTCGCTCAGTCGGTCGCCAATCGCTACTGGACGGTGATCCAGCAGCAAGAGCTGCGATTGAGCGGTGAGAGCGCCGATGGTGGCTTCGTTATCGCCAATTTCACGGGCGGTCGCCAGCGCTTCCTCAAGCAATATACGTGCCTGGGTGGTGTTCTCACGCTGGATCATGGCCTGTGCGATGTCGATTTTCAGCATCGCAATCCAGTGGGGGTCATGCAGCCAGGGGATAAGCTGGGATGCCAGCTCGTAGTATTCCCAGGCAGCGGCGATCTCTTCCAGGAGATCATGCGTGCGTCCCAAATTGCTGCTCTGGATGGCGATTTGCAGCTTATTATCCTGCTGCTGGCTTATGCGCAGGGCGTGTTCCAGCATAGAAACCGCCTTGTGGGGGCGGTTGGTCGCCATCAGGAACCAGCCGTAATTCCCGCGCCGTATTGCTTCTGCGGCGGTATCGCCCATGCGGCTGGCGATGGTGATCGCTTCATTGAAAAATGCTTCTGCCGATTCAATCTCACCCACATCTGCATAAGCCGTGGCGGCGTTCGCCAGCACGACGCCCCGTGTGGACCAATCCTCGACCGCATTAAGCGTGGTCAGTGCTTCCTGATACTCTTTCAATGCGCGCTGTCCCTGTCCCAGGAATTTGCGCGCATTGGCGAGGTCACAGTGTAATCGGGCGACCTGTTCAAACTGGCGTTCACCGGTATAGATATTGAGCGCTTGAGTCCAGTTGTCGACTGCGGCGGCCATATCCCGGTGCTGCGCATAGAGCAAACCCAGATCCACGCGTGTCTGCGCCAGATCAACCGGCGGTGTGCCGTTGGATTGAGCCAGCTCAAGTGCGCGATGGTAGGTGCTGATGGCGGCTTCGCCATCGGCAATATCGGCCTGTGCCGCTGCCAGGTTACGCAGCAGTTCAACCTGTAGGCTGTGTTCATCCAGGTGGTTGGCCGCGTTTTTCAGGTGGTCAATTGCCTGGACACTCTGGCCGTTGTAGCGCAGGGCCATGCCCAACGCGCTTTCCGCCAGCGCTTTTAAGCCGGGATCGTCAAGGTCCTGCGCCTCATTGGCGGCCAATTGCGCCTGTTCCAGTGCTGCTTCGCCCTGGCGCAGATAGAGATAGGCGCGACTGAGGTTTGCCAGCGCGGTGACTTTTTCGGCGTGGTGATTATCGGCGGGGAACAATTCCAGCGCCCGTTGATAATGCTTGAGGGCGTCTTCGTAGTGCAGACTGTTCAACATCCGTGCGCCCAGCGCCAGTGACCAGCGCCGCTCGTAAGCACGGTACTGCATCTGCTCTGCCAGCCGAAGAGCGCGGTACAACAGATGTTCACCTTCGCCTTCCTGCCCGGTTTTGATCAGCGATTCACCCAGGCGACCCACAAAGTAGCTGCTTGGCTCAAGATCGCCGCTGACATTGAGCTTGGGGACGGCTTCGCGCAGGAGGTGAACGGCATAACTGGCGTTGGCTTCTTCCAGATAAGTATCGGCCAGATGGCCCAGCGCCCGTGCTTCTGCGCCCAGGCTGGCCGCCGCCTGCCCCACTTTAAGCGCCTGCTCGTAGTAGGCGCGGGCTTCACTCCAATCGCCCTTTGCCTGCGAGAGGGTTCCCAATGCGCTCAGCGCATAACTCATCTGCGTGTGCTGACCGTGGTTCTGTGCACTGCGGCGAATTTGCAGCAGCAGGTTTTCCGCTGAGGTCCAATCTCCGATTTCGGTATAAATTTCGGCACGGTGTAGGGTAATCACCACGGTTGCGCTGTGATCCCCGGCTTCTTCGGCTTGCAAGAGGGCCTGTTCAAACTTTTGCAGGGCTTCGTTGTAGTCTTCGCTGCGTTTGGCGCGCTGGCCCTGGTTGATTAATTCACGGACAGCATCCTGTCTCGCCTTGTAGGACGAGGTCAGTTTTTTATATCCCAGCCATCCCATAATCTGGTCGGTGAATTTCATGAATGGCTTTCCATCACTCTTTTATCCTTTGTAGCTTAACCTTTTTAACACCTGTACGCAAAACGGGTTACCCTCTGGCAACCCGTTTTCAGATGTTTTTACGTTTTCTACACTGCGAGATCAGGGGTAAAAGCCGCGCACCTTCATGGCATCTGCTACCCGCTGGATCGCGGTCATCTGCGCGCCCATCCGCATGTCCACGTTAAATTTCTCGGCGTTAGATTGGGTTTCGTCGTAGGCGCGTACGATAATGCGCTGAAGCTGACGGAACACCTCATCTTTATCCCAGGAGAAGGCCTGCAGGTCCTGCACCCACTCAAAGTAGGACACAATGACACCGCCGGAATTGGCAAGAATATCTGGCACCACAAAAATCCCCCGGTCGTTGAGAATATCATCGGCTTCGGGGGTGGTGGGGCCGTTGGCACCTTCGACAATCAGTTGCGCCTGTACGTGATCGGCGTTGTCTTCGGTGATCTGGTTTTCCATGGCTGCAGGAATAAGCACATCGCATTTCATCCGCAGCAGTTCTTCATTGTTAATGTTTTCGCTGCCACGGAAGTCCATGACCGTGCCGGTTGCCTGAACATGCTCGAGCAGATCGGGAATATCCAGCCCGCGCGGATTATAGATGCCGCCCATCACGTCGCTGACGGCGACGATGGTGAAGCCCATCTCATAGGCAAAGCTGGCCGCATTGGAACCGACATTGCCGAAGCCCTGAATAGCCACGGTGGTACCGGAGCGGCTGCTTTGACCCATCTGCTTGAGGGCTTCCATCATGGTGATGATGACACCACGCCCGGTCGCTTCGGTGCGGCCCTCGCTGCCGCCGATGATGATCGGCTTGCCGGTGACGATGGCAGGCACAGAATAGCCCACGGTCATGCTGTAAGTGTCCATGATCCAGGCCATGACTTGCGAATTGGTGCCCATATCGGGGGCAGGTATATCGGAATGAGGACTGATTAAGGGGATTAGCTCAGAGGCATAGCGTCGGGTCAGATTTTCCAACTCGCGCTGGCTCAATGTTTTTGGATCGACCACAACACCGCCCTTGGCACCGCCATAAGGGATGTTGACCAGTGCGCACTTCCAGGTCATCCACATGGCGAGCGCACGGACTTCATCCAGCGTCACCCCGGTGCTGTAGCGGATTCCGCCTTTGGAAGGGCCAAGTACGGTGCTGTGATGCACACGGTAGCCCGTGAACATCTCCGTCTGGCCGTCGTCGCGACGGACGGGGAAATTCACCGTAAATTCGCGGCGTGGATAACGCATGTAATCAAGGATGTTGTCATCAATCGAGAGATTTTGTGTAGCTCGGTTGTACTGCTCAATTGCGGTGTGGTAAGCGCTCGTATGGGACTGGGTAGTCGGATTTGGAAGTGCGACGACCATGAGCGGGTAACTCCTTCGCCAGATCACTGGCCTAGCCTGAATAAGTTTCTTTGCCAGAGTATACAACGAAAAGTATCCGCATAATATAGAAGAAACCTTACAATTAGATAAAAAAAACGAAAAATTCATGTATCAATTTGTGCATAGTGCTCAACAGGTGATTTTTGTGGCTTGCGCGATGTTTTTGCTACCAGGTTCGGAGATGGTTTGTGAGTGTAGATAAATGCTATTCGGAGGGCATTGAGAAAGTACCAGTAAAGTGAGGAAAAGGAAGATGTCATCATGGCGACTATGCCAAAAACTGACCTTGAGCAGCTTCGTGGTATTCTCGATCAATTCTCACCGGATGTCGTGCAGGAAGCCCTGCGCGCCTATCATGTAGATCAGGAAGTCACCAGTGTGGGCGCGTATCTGCGCAAAAGTGTGGATGATTTCCCTGATCCTGGCTTAGAAGTTTACGCCGAAGATGAGGCTGCCGTGGTTCAGTTCGAGGACCTGGCCTATATCGAGCGTATTATCGACGAGCCGAACTTCCTGCCAGTGCATTTTCTGGAAGAAGGTGCGGTGATTCAGCGTGCCGTCGCGCGGATGCAGCTCAAGGAATCGGTCAGCGGTTTGCCTGCGGGTTCCGGCTGGGCGACTGGCTTTATGGTGTCGCCATCACTGCTGCTGACCAACAACCATGTCATCCCTGACAAGGCCTTCGCCAGCAAGCTCCAGGCACAGTTCCAGTACCAGTATGATTACAATGGCAATCCCCTGGCGACTGATGTCTACCAGTTCGACCCCGACAACGTGTTTTACACCAACGCCGCGCTTGATTTCACGCTTATCCGCGTGAAAAGATCGTGCAAGCTCGTGCTGGCACCGATCACGACCCTCAGCGCCACCGATGGGGAAATTATCAGTGAAGCGCCTGTGGTCGCGGATGACATCACGCTTGGGCCGATCACACCGATCAAGCCAGGCAGGATCTTGTGGTCATGCAAGTACCCTGGCGAGCGCCACGGCTGGATTCAACTGCCCACCAGTGTGAGCTATGCGGTCGATCAGCATCTGAATGTCATCCAGCATCCATCTGGGCGGCATAAAGAGGTCGCGCTGCAGAAAAATCAGGTCACCAACATCTATACCAACTTCATCCGCTACACCACCGACACAGAGCCGGGTTCGTCTGGCTCCCCGGTCTTCAACAACGCCTGGGATTTGCTCGTGCTGCATCATGCTGGCGGCGAGTTCAGCGATGGCAAATGGAAAAACAATGAAGGTGTCCGCGTGGATAAAATCGTCAACAACATCCGCAGCCACTTCGGCGCAGGCTCAGCAGTCGCGACCGAACTGGGAATCTAACCACTCATGTCAGGCAGGGACACAATCTCCCTGCCTGATCCCAAACATCCTGTTAAAAAATTTCCTAGTGTGCGCTCAAGAGAAGCTCATGTTGTCGTCATAAAATTCAGGGGAATGACGATGATATGGGGCGGAATATGGAAAAACCACAGTGCATACTGGTTACAGGTGCGACAGGCTATATTGGTGGGCGTTTGATCCCGCGTTTGCTGAGCGCTGGCTACCATGTGCGGACTATGGCTCGTGATCCTAACCGGCTGATAGGGCGCCCGTGGTCGGATAAGGTTGAGCCGGTGCAGGCTGATGTGACGCAGCTGGATACCCTGCACAATGCACTTGCCGGGGTTGATGTGGCTTATTATTTTATCCACAGCATGGCCGGTAGCCGTGATTTCCACGAAAAGGATGTGCAGGCCGCTCGTGATTTTGGACAGGCTGCCAAAAACGCTGGTGTGAAGCGGATTATTTACCTGGGGGGCTTGGGGGATAATGCGTCCGGCTTGTCAGAACATCTCCAATCTCGACAGGAAACAGGTCGCGCATTGGCAGAAAGCGGCGTTCCTGTGACCGAATTTCGTGCGGCAGTGATCGTAGGTTCAGGCAGCATTTCCTTTGAGATGATCCGTTATCTGACCGAGCGCCTGCCGATAATGATTTGTCCGCGCTGGGTTTATAACCGCATTCAGCCTATTTCGATCCGCAATGTGCTTGATTATCTGGTCGCAGCACTGGAAACGCCAGCGAGTGTGGGTCGAATCATCGAGATTGGCGGAGCAGATGTACAAACTTATGCCAGCATGATGATGACTTATGCAGCCCAACGCGGCCTAAAACGCTATCTGATTCCGGTGCCGGTCCTGACTCCCTGGTTATCTTCTTACTGGGTGCACTGGATGACCCCGATTAATGCCAGGGTCGCCAGGGCGTTGATTGAAGGTATTCGTAACGAAGTGGTCGTACAGGATGATTCCGCGCGCCGGATTTTTCCAGACATCACACCTATGGATTACCAGACCGCCGTAGCACTGGCGCTCGTCAAGCTGAACGCGGATGAGGTAGAGACGACCTGGAATGATGCGATGGGTCGGAGTCCGTCTGAGATTGTCTTTTTAACAAGTGAGGAAGGCATGATCACCGAATATCGCAAGAAGGAGATCAATGCGCGTGCCTCAGATGTATTTCAGATCATCAGCAGTCTTGGCGGTGCAAATGGTTGGCCTTCTTATAACTGGGCATGGCAGCTGCGGGGCCTGCTGGATCGACTTGTCGGCGGCTCTGGACTGCGGCGTGGACGACGGCACCCACACGAAATCCGTGTGGGCGATGCGGTGGATTTCTGGCGTGTGGAAAAGGTTGAATCTAATAAGATGCTTCGCTTACGTGCAGAAATGAAAGTCCCTGGTCGTGCCTGGTTACAATTTGAAGTGCAGCCGCTAAGTGACCATCGTACGCAGCTCATTCAAAAGGCTTTCTTTGCTCCTAAGGGGCTGTTTGGTCATCTCTACTGGTACGGGTTGTACCCGATTCACAGCTTTCTGTTTTCGTCGATGATTCGCACTATCGGCAACCAGGCGGAGGCTCTTTCCCGGGCAGCTCATGAGCAGCCGCTCAACTCAGCGAACAAGTTCGACTGTAATTGATACTGAAAAGAGGAATGCGTTTTTCGCACCCCTCTTTTGGCTTTACCAGTTGGTCACAGAATTATCGCGGCGGCGCAGATGCGGTGGCTCTGAAGGCTGGTAATGGAGGCTGGCCGCCAGCTCTTCGTTGACTTCAATGCCTAAGCCAGGAGCAGTGGGCAGCGGGAAATTCGGCCCATCGGCAACCGGCTGGACAGTGAACAGATCATGCTCATAAACGCCAAGTGATTCGGTGGGGGAGAGGCGCACCTCCATCCAGGCGAAGTTCGGTGCCGCCGCTCCCAGGTGAACTGTCGCAGCGGCGCAGATCGGCCCAAGCGGGTTGTGCGGCATGAGGTCGATATAATGCGCCTCCGCCCACCCGGCCACTTTCATCGATTCGGTCAATCCGCCCACATTGCACACATCTATGCGCGCAAAGTTGGTAATGCCGCGCTCGATATAGGGCAGGAACTGCCATTTGCTGCTGAATTCTTCGCCAATGGCAAAGGGAACATCCGTCATTTTGCGCAGCGCTTCATAGGCTTCGGGGGTTTCGTCGCGGATTGGCTCCTCAAGAAAATCCAGGGTGCCGGATGGCATCCGCTGGCAGAATGACGCGGCCTCAGCCACACTCAGGCGGTGATGGTATTCCACGCCGATCACAGGGGCCAGCCCGACCGCTTCACGCACAGCGATCATCGCTTCGGCAGTGCGAGCAATCGACTCGCGCGGTTCAAAGACATCATCACCATAAGAAGGGTCTGATCCCGCCAGTCCGACACGGATGGCGGGCCAGTCGTTGTCCACCAGCAGGCGCACATCGGCGATTAATTTGTCATTGCTTTCGGTGGTTGCTGACTCTCCAGACCGGCGGCGCGGCATACTGATGCCGACTGTGGCGAAGCAGGGGACGTATTCGCGTTGTTTACCGCCGAGCAGCTCGTAAACCGGCACGCCAAGTGCCTTGCCTTTTAGATCATAGAGGGCGATGTCGATGGCGGAAATGGCGGCGGTGAGAACGCGCCCACCCTCAAAATACTGGCTGCGGTACATCTCCTGCCAGAGGCGACCGATCTGAAACGGGTCTTTGCCCACCAGGAATTCACTGTAATGGCGGATGGCGCCCTCGACTGCGAACTCGCGGACGGCTAAACCGGATTCGCCCCAGCCGTAAATCCCCTCATCGGTTTCGATTTTGACCAGTGTTTGATTGCGCTTGCGCGACTCGACATAGACAATATAAGGCTTGATCGCGGTAATTTTCATAATTTTGCTCCAAATAAAAATAAGGCCCTGGTGGTTGCCAGAGCCTTGATTATAGTTTTGTTGGATAGGGTTCGCCCTAGACCAATCATTACACGGCCAATTCCGCGTAAACTCAAGTTCAATCAAATATGAGCGGTTGGCAGATCAGCCCTTCAGCACTATTTGATGCGAAATTGGTTGCAGGGTCGTAGATAAAAGTGACCTCGGTCGTGACTGGAATTGCAAAAGTGATATTGTCGCCATTGGGGATACCACACTCACCAAAATTCACATCCCACGCGTGGTTGATCGATACCTTGTATTCATACAGTCCGGGTAACAGTGTGAAGGTCCCTGTCCACAAGTTGACTTGAGGGTCGTAGGTCAGGGCTGTTAAATCACATTCCGGCATCCAATCCTTACTGCAACCTGCCTGCTTCTGAAATGTACCGGCTATGTTTACTGTGTCCATCCAGGGGGCGTAATGATTACCCGCTGGCCCTGTAAAGTACTCGAATTCATCCAAATGGAGGATGCCCTTGAATGAACGGATGTTTAAAAACCACATGGGGCTGTCTGCCCATCCAGGAAACGGAACGGTGTAGAGCCGCTCCGACAACATCGTTTCTGGCGCATCCGCCTCCCACAAGCGAATGTAAAACGTGGATTCTGGCAGCATCTGCATCGAGAATGTATAGCGCTTGTGGCTTGTCAGACTCAGATTTTCCAGGACGACTCTCGAATTTCTATGATTATCAGTGAGTATGATCTCCCACTGCAGATTTCCAGGTTCTTTATGCAGCCCAATGGTGTTATGCAAGGCGGTACTTGGCTGGATATCCGGCTGCTCCAGCCACATAAACATTTCGCTAGAAGTGGATGTGGCGCTTTCGTACTCGAATGTCAGGTTAAATCCCTGGTAGGGGTAAATACCATAAAAAATAAGGGCTTCACCCCATGATCCTATGTCTTCAATGGTCAGATGACCATCGGCAATAGAGAAATTCGCGCTGTTCCAGAGATCCCACAGAGGGGACAACGTAGATTGCGTGAATGTGTCTTTTGCCAGCAGGATACTGCCTGTGCCTGCCTGCGATGTTGCACGGGGTGTAGGCGTCACAGTCGGTGTGAGTGTTGCCGTCGCTGTGGGTGTGAACGTTGGGGTAAGGGTCGGTGTGAGAGTAGATGTGGGCGTGAATGTGGGTGTAAAGGTTGGGGGGATATAAATCACGCGGCAAACAGATTGACCAGCCGCGCAAAAATCCAATGGGATGGTATCACGCACCAATTGAATAGTGGCGGATTGTCCTGTAATCGCGTTGTACCAGAAGACATCGGCATCCGCCAGCGATTGAAAAATGGTCCGGTTTGGATCACAGGCGATGGGTAGAACCCGATTACTGGCCGTTCGTTCCAGGCGAAAGCAGATCGGTGTCGGAATCTCATTGGGACGAAAGACTTTAAAAGCCTCGTACTGATCCAGATAGTAGGTAGAGCGACCCGCAGAATCAAAAACCTCGAAACCAAGTCCCTGTAAGGAAATTAGTTGATTGCCGGAAACGGAAAGCGTTAAGCTATCGGCATCGATGAAAATGGTCACATCGGTGGAAGGCTGGGCTTGTAAAGTCTGGATGAAAAGGCCGCTGAACATCGCAACAAGTATGAGTTTGGCAAAGCGGATGTTGCTCATCTTTGAGACTGTCATGTACCTTTCCAACACATCGACAACACAACTGCCTGCTTAAAGTATAAAACTAATCACCACTCGAAAAATCGACTTTTCGTGAATTTGCCCTTATATCTTTCGAATCATTTTGATAATTGCCTTCAAACGCTTTATCTATCTGCATGATGAATCAAAAAGCCCTGAGCGACCCAGGGCTTTTGTGTTTAGTGTGTGGATTTGTTATACCGTCATCTCCGGCAGGCGGAGATAGGGCTTGAGGAATTGACCGGTATAGCTGGTGGGATTGAGGGCGACTTCCTCTGGTGTGCCGATGGCGATGACCTCACCGCCTGCGTCGCCGCCTTCCGGTCCCAGGTCAACCAGCCAATCGGCTACCTTGATAATGTCGAGGTTATGCTCGATCACCAGCACGGTATTGCCGTTATCGACGAGCTGCTGCAAGACTTGAATCAGCCGCTTGACATCCGCCGCATGCAGACCGGTTGATGGCTCATCGAGGATGTAGAGCGTTTGACCCGTGGCGCGCTTCGCCAGTTCCCGGCTGAGCTTGATGCGCTGTGCTTCGCCACCGCTGAGGGTGGTGGCGGGCTGGCCGATGCGAATGTAGCCCAGGCCGACCGCTTCCAGTGTTTCCAGCTTGCTGACGATGGTCGGGATGTTGCTGAAGAACTCCAACCCTTCGCTGACGGTCATATCGAGCACGTCTGCGATGCTCTTGCCCTTATAATGCACCTGTAACGTCTCGCGGTTGTAGCGGGTTCCCCGGCAGACATCGCACATCACGTAAATATCGGGCAGGAACTGCATCTCGATCTGAAGTTGTCCCTGTCCCTGGCAGTGTTCGCAGCGGCCACCTTTGACATTGAAGCTGAAGCGTCCGGCGCTGTAACCGCGTATCTTGCTCTCTGGCAGTTCGGTAAACAGGCTGCGAATGGCATCAAACATCTTGGTATAGGTGCCGGGATTGCTGCGCGGCGTGCGCCCGATGGGGCTCTGGTCAATATTGATGATCTTGTCGATCTGCTCGATGCCTTCGATGGTATCATGATCACCGGGGCGATCTTTGCTGCCGTTGATGACCTGCGCCAGTCGTTTGTAGAGAATATCGACCATCAAGCTGCTTTTGCCACTGCCGCTGACTCCGGTAATGCAGACCAGCTTGCCGAGTGGAATATCTACATTCAGGTTCTTGAGGTTGTTCTCACGAGCGCCTTGCACTGTGATGTACTGACCGTTGCCGGGACGCCGCTCCTCTGGCACTTCAATACTCAATCGCCCGGAGAGATAAGCCCCGGTCAGGCTACCCTCGACTTCCATGACTTCCTGCGGCGTGCCTTCCGCGATAATCTTGCCACCGTGTTCGCCTGCGCCTGGACCCAGGTCAATGAGCCAGTCGGCCTCGCGCATGGTTTCCTCGTCATGCTCAACCACCAGCAGCGTGTTGCCCAGGTCACGCATCCCCATCAGTGTTTGAATCAAGCGGGCGTTGTCGCGCTGGTGCAGGCCGATGGATGGCTCGTCCAGCACATAGAGCACGCCGGTCAAGCGGCTGCCGATCTGTGTCGCCAGCCGGATACGCTGTGCCTCACCGCCACTTAACGAGCCAGCGAAGCGGGATAACGTCAGGTAATCCAGGCCGACATCATTGAGAAAGCCGACACGGGCCTCAATCTCTTTGAGGATCTGATAAGCAATCTCCTGATCACGCTCGGAGAGATGTGCCGGTTCACCGTTGATGCCGCGCAGGGAGTTGACCCACACCAGCAGGTCTTTAATCGGTAGGATTGTGACCTGGTGAATGCTGCTGTCGGCGACGGTGACTGCCAGCGCTTCCGGGCGCAGACGGTTGCCGTTGCAGGTGTTGCACGGCACCTTCGCCATATACGACTCAATTTTGTCGCGAATGTAATCCGAGCTGGTTTCCTGGTAACGGCGGCTCAGATTATTGATAATGCCTTCATAAGAGGTCGTATACTGGCGGCCATTGCCCTGGCTGTTGTAATAGCGCACTTCGATCTTGCGCTTGCCAGTGCCATGCATGATGACTTCACGGGCTTCGTCGCTCAGCTCATTCCACGGTATGTCCAGCGAGAAATGATAAGCGCGCGCCAGCGACTGCATCATGCCCCAGGTCCAACCCTGCTGATCCTCGACATTAAAGCCGTTGGCTTCAATTGCACCATCCGAAATACTCAGGTCAGGGTTGGGGACCAGCAGGGCCGGGTCGATCTCCAGCCGGAAGCCAAGCCCCTGGCAGTCGGGACAAGCGCCCTTGGGTGTGTTAAAGCTGAACAGGCGCGGTTCAAGCTCCGGCAGACTGCCATGACCGTTGATGCAAGCCAGGTGCTCGCTAAAGAGTATGTCTTGCGGGTTCTCGGCGTCTGTGACGTCGTTGATAACAATGAGGCCATCACCGAGTTCGAGTGCTGTCTCAATCGCATCCGTCAGGCGGCTCTCGGCGCTTTTCGCTTCATCCGATTCGGGGTCTTCATGCTGGCGGACGATCAGACGGTCGACCACGACCTCGATGTTGTGAATCTTGTAGCGGTCGAGCGTGATCTCTTCTTCAATATCGCGCAGTTCACCGTTGACGCGCACACGCTGGAAGCCAGCTTTGCGCACCTCCTCAAAGACTTTCTCGTGGAGTCCTTTTTTGTTCTGCACGACTGGTGCTAACACCTGAATGCGCGTGCCATCATTGAAGGCCAACACTGCATCCACGATCTGCTGTGCGCTCTGCGCGACGACTTCCTCACCGCAAACCGGACAGTGGGGGACTCCAACACGCGCGTACAACAGACGCAAATAGTCATAAATTTCGGTGACGGTGCCGACGGTTGAACGTGGGTTCTGACTGACGCCCTTCTGGTCAATCGAAACGGCAGGGCTTAAGCCTTCAATCTGATCGACATCGGGCTTTTCCATTTGACCGAGGAACTGCCGGGCATAGGCGCTGAGGCTTTCCACATAACGCCGCTGTCCTTCAGCAAAGATGGTATCGAAGGCAAGCGAAGATTTACCGGAGCCAGAC
>JAIOHN010000310.1 GCA_019912985.1 Anaerolineae bacterium
ATCTGGCACTTTACCAGGGCATCAACGATGATCCGAATGCCATGATCCAGTCTTTTCGCGAGGTAGAACGACTGGCCCGGCAGAAGATCCAGGCCGCGCCGGAAAATTACTGGCCCTATGCGGATCTGCTGCTGGCACGGCTGGCACTCGGCAAAATTCAGGAAGCGGAGGACACGCTGAATGTGGTCCTGCGCATCCTCCCATACGATCTGGCCTACGCCGGGTCGCGTCTGGTCAGCGCGCTCGAGACCCTGGCTCGCGTCATGCCGGAAGGCAACGAACACATCAAGGATGTGATGGGGCATGTCCAGCAGGCCCTCGCCAACCGCTCCGCCTCAGAAAAAGATGTGAGTCTGAGCAATGAAAGCTTTGTCATTCCCTTTACCGATGGAATGCCTGCCATGGGGGTTCACATCTCTATTCAGGATCAGCTTGGTGAGATCGCCAAGACGCTTGAACTGCACGAACCGCGCCCGGCCATCCTCATCCTCGGTGGCGCGATGGAGATAACCTCGCCGGAAATGCAGGCCACCCGCACCCTGATCGAAGAATCGCTGATTCCCTATGCGCAGGAAAAACAACTGGCGGTGATTGATGGCGGAACCGATGCCGGCGTCATGCGGCTGATGGGACAGGGCCGTCGCAAACGTCAGGCTAGTTTTCCGCTGATTGGGGTGGCCCCCATCAACCGCGTGAAGTATCCGGGCCGCGACAATCCCGAAGGTTACGACCTCGAATCCGGCCACTCGCACTTTCTTCTGACCACTGAAGGCGATTGGGGTGACGAAACGGATACGATGGTGCAGTTCACCTACACCCTGACCGGGCAGGGCAAGTATCCGGGTCTGGTGCTGGTCATCAACGGCGGCGCGATCGTGCGCCAGGAGGTCTACCGGCTGACGGTGACGGAACGCCTGCGCTTCCCGGTGCTGGTGCTGGAAGGCAGCGGGCGCTTTGCCGATACCCTGGCAGCCGCCTATAAATCCGGCGTCACCGATGACGATGAGCTTCAAGAGATTATCAAACGCGACAACATTGACCTGCTTTCGGTCAAAGTCACGCCGGAAACCTGCCGTGAGAAACTTGACCAATATCTGGGCGCTGACAAAGATAAATAAAAGTCACCTGAACCCTTCGCTTTCAGGCGGCTAGACTTCGTTTTCCCGCCGCACCGGTTGTCGAAAAGCGCAATACATACGATAATAAAAACATTCGTGCATAAAACCCACCTGGTGATGCCATGCGTTCCCTGATCATAATTTTACTGGTCGCGTTGCTGGCGCTGCCGGTGATGGCAGCAGAAGAAACCGAGCAACCACCCGCACCGACTGGTCCACCCCAGATAGCGACGGTAGAGAGCCTGCTGGCGACGACCGAGGCCCGACTGCTGGAAGCTGAAAATCGGGTTGAGGACGCCGATAACGCGGTGAATTACGCGTTTAATCTGCTTGGCTTGTTCGAGGCCATCGGCTTTTTTGTGACCATCGCTGCCGGTGCGGGTGCGCTGTTCGGTATCCCGCGCTTTATTTCCGCGCAGAATGAGCTGGAAAAAGCGCGTGAGCGCTTCGACCAGGAAATTAAAACATCGCGCGAGCGACTAGAGAAAGAGACCGCCCAGAAGCAGGCCGAGCTGGACCAACTGCGGGCGGAACTGAAGCAGTCCACTGGCAATGCCACCCTGGCACTCTCCTTCCTGCCGCTGGGTGAAAGCCAGTATAAATCTGGCGACTATAAAGGCGCATTGGATATTTACCGGCGCGCGTTGGAGCTGGACAGCAACAACCCGATCATCCATTTCCGCATGGGCTATGTCTATACCCAGTCGGGCCGCTTGCAGGAAGCGGAAAATCATCTTAAAACCGCCCTCAACGTCGAGCCGGATTTCGCGCCTGCGCTGGCTGTCCTCGGTTATACCTACCGCCGCATGGCCGAAGATATGGATGCTGGTGTCGAGCGCGACCTGCTCAACAATCAGGCTGAGCAGCTTTTGCTGCAAGCGCTGGCGATTTCACCGCGATTGGTGGACGATGACGGCGAGTCATGGTGGGGATCACTGGGCGGACTCTATCGCCGCCGGGGGCAGATCGACCAGGCGATTTACGCCTACCAGCAAGCCGGAGAGGTCATGCCCAATTCGTCCTACGCCTTCAGCAATCTGGCATTACTCTATATGCAGCAGGGCGACCGCGACCAGATGATCGAAACCTATCGCAAGGTCGAACAGCTTGCCATCGGCGAAATTCAGGCCAACCCGGATAATTATTGGGCCAATGCCGACCTGCTGACTGCGCGCCTGGCGCTGGGCAATGTAGAGGGCGCAGAGGAAGCGCTGCTGGATGTCTTTACAACCGCCCCCGTGGACTCGCAGTATGCGTTGGAAAGCCAGATGGATACCATGAGCCGACTGGCAAAAGTTCTTGAAGAAGAACAGGCGAAGACGGTCACACAGTTTATTGAGCGGATACGGATCTTCGCTGAGGAAACACACCAGAAACATCAGGCAGCCCTGAAAAAGCAAACCCAGACACGCCTGAAGGCGGTCGAGCTGACCAAGCAAACATCGTCAGGCGATTAATTACCACCCAACCCGGAACAAAACAGGGGTGTGCTGATGATCAGCACACCCCTTTGCATTTCGTGTAGGGCAGCGTTATGCAGTTGGGCCGATCACTTCACCACCCAGGCGAATGATCGGCTGGTCGAACACGCTTAAGAAGCGGTTCCAATTGCCGGTTTTCACGAACGTGTCGTCCTCCGGCGGGAACTTAATCGTGAATTGATCGACCAGTTCCTGCGGCATCATCAACAGCGGGTTGATGATGTAAGCATCCAGATAGCGGATTTCAAAATGCAGGTGAATCTGGCTGAATTCAACCACGCCCATTACCGAGTCTGGTGTCACAGGCTGAAGTCGCGGGATGGTGGTCGGATTGCCAATGTGTCCATAGATCAGGCGGTAAGGGCCAACCTTGACATCCACGCGATTCGGGCCGTATTTCGCGCCGCGCCCATCGAACACACCATGAACCGCAGCGAACACGGGCGGGTTCCCCTGCCGCGAGCTCAACTTGCCGAAATCAAGGCCGCTGTGCAGCCCCTGTGAGAACTTGTCGTAACTGTTTCTCACGCCGTTACGATAGGCAAAGCCGGTGTTGCCGAAATACTGTACCCAGTCGGTTTCTTCAATGCGCACCGGTAAGCGCTCCACCAGTGTGCCAAGTCCCGGCAGCGCGCCCACATCCATCATGAACACTTCGCGTCCATCAACCGTGCGTTCGGCGCTCCAGCCAGTGGTATGCCGCCACCAGACAAAACCGTCCGCTTCTACACGCACGCCTGCCTGGGTGGTGTCAATATTGAGCCAATCCCCCTGCACCAGTGTACCCACCTGCTGTGCAGCACCGCTGGGGCCACTGCGGACTCGTAACCCAAGTGCCAGCACCTGGAAGCGCTTGAAACCATCCGGAATCGGTTCAAACTGTTCACCGGTAATGGGTGTTGGCGCTGGGGTAGGATCGGGGTTCTCTGGCTGGTCGGGATCAATACGGGCGACATCCGGCGTGAGATCGGTCATAAACAGCGTATGGCCGTCGACACTGCGTTCGGCGCTCCAACCGCCACTGTGCTGCCACCAGACATAACTATCCAACTCGCGCCAGGCATTGGCGGGCACGGTAATTTCGTCACCCGCCTCGAGCACTGTTCCCGTCAGCGCACGCCGCGCCAGACCGGG
>JAIOHN010000311.1 GCA_019912985.1 Anaerolineae bacterium
ATCAATGACAGATCAAAGCGCACATGACGGAGGCCCTTTTCCAGTGTGTGACCACTACGCCCACAGCAGTCGCCAAAGCCAACCTGATCATAGGACCAGACGAGTGTGTACAGGTTTTCTCTCGGATTGCCTGTCGCCGCATAGTTGTAGATCGGGATGGCGGTGCTGATGAGAAGGGTAAGGATGCCAAGCGCGAGATAAGGCCGCAGCAGCAGCCAGAATCCCTTATAATCCGTTCCCGCAAGATCGCGCCTGCGCCACAGGTCCACGCCGAGCCGGATAAAGCTCCAGATGACGAATGGCCCGGTGATGCCGATTGCCGTCAGTGGACGGTTGATGACCACCAGCCCCAGCGCGATTCCGGCAGCGATTCCCCAGCGCAGCGCCTGTTTGCCCTGCTCAATGCGCCAGAAGGCGTACATGAACAGAGTCACCATGCAGAGCGCCGCTGTGTGGCCCATAAGCGTGCCGTTGAGCAGCAGTGCCATCGGCGAAAATGAAGTGAGTGCCGCCGCCAGCACACCGACATCAGGGTCGAATATCTCGCGGCCCAGACGATAGACCAGTGCGACGGTGACACCGGCCAGCAGCGCATTCACGATCCAGGGCTGACCGAGCAGCACGCCGATTGCTAAAAAGATAGGCCAGCCAGGAGAATACTTGCTGAAGCGTAGGCCGGTATCCGAGTCGGTGATGACGAATGGCTGCCAGTAAGCACGGCGCGGGGCAGGTGTATCCACGGTAAGATGGCCGCCTGCGTAAGTTTTCGCCTGGAAGAGATAGGCAACCTCGTCTTCCAGATGTGGCATGCGCTCAAAAACGGTGCGGCTGACCAGCGCGCTCATCAACACGCTAAAAATCACCAGCACCAGCACGATGATTTGATGATAACGGAGTGTTCTCATTTGTCTAATGTCTGATTCTGGCTGCGAGAGTCGAGTACATCGGCAATGCGGCGATCAAAATTCTCAGCGGTCAGCAAGTACAGCATCTTATCAAAGGGCCGCAGGATGAGATCATTGATCGGCTCTTCGGTGACTTCGCCCAGGCGTTTCTCGATCCATTCGTCAAATCCGTCCGTTTCTGTAAACTGTTGGATACGCTTGTGTAGTGACTCTATTTGCGGGCGGCTTGACGCGGAGAAATCTCGATAAAACTGATCCCAGATTGTCTCAAGATAACTGGTCACGGCCTCGTGATTCTTGTTTTCCAGTTCTGGGGCAGTGGGATGGAGGCGGGCCATCGTCTCCTGAAATGAACTTTCTACAAAAGCGCAAAGTTCATTCGTTTGTTTGTGGAAAGCATGTAAACGGTTCACATCGGCACAGTCCGCTTCGTCAATTTCCTCGACTTCAACCTGAATCAGCGTCATCCAGGAATGGAGCATCCCCATATATTGTGCGAAATCATGCCGGAACACACTGGTTGTTTCTTTAAAGGCGTCGTACGTTTCGCGGTCTATATATTGCGAAATGGCTTGTCCGGGCATTGGCATCTTCCTGCTGTTGGGTTGCAAACCGTCACGATTGTACCATCTTGCTGGCAAATGCCACGCCTCAAATATACTCTTGGCAGGGGTGGTCTGGCTGTTTATAATGACAAGATATTTCGTAAGATCATTTCATTGCGATGTGTTGTAATCAGCGCACGCATGTTGAAAGGGCACGGGGCCATGAAAGTAATTCTGTTGGATTATGTATACAAGCATGGGGTTGCGGGCGAAGTGATTGATGTTGCGGATGGTTTCGCACGCAATTTCCTGATTCCCAAACGGCTGGCGGTGAAAGCGACTGCTGGTGAGTTGAAGCGTGCGTCCAGTCTGCGTGAGCAGGCCACGGTCCGTCGCGCGACATTGGAAAACCAGATGAATGAGCTGGCGCGCCAGATTGATGGTGTGGAACTGGTGTTTGGTCGTCGCGCTGCTGCCACTGGCAAGCTCTTCGGCTCGGTGACCACCATGGAAATCGCGGAAGCGCTGTACGAAAAGACGGGCGTGGACATCAACCGCCGCCGTATCAGCCAGCAGCCGCTGCGCGAAGTCGGCACGCATGAGGTTCCTGTGCGTCTCGGTAGCGAAATTTCCCCCACCCTGCGGATCACCATCGTTCCTGAGCAGGAACTGGCTGAATACCTGCAGCGGCTGGAAGGTGGCGATGGCGAAGAGGCTGCCACTGAGGAAGACGGTTCTGTGGTTGAAAATGCCGTCGAGGCAGTTGAAGCGGCTGCGGAAACCGTCGTCGAAGCTGTGCAGGACGTCGTTGAAACCGTGACTGGGCAAGCGGATGACGAAGAGGAAGTCCAGTCCTGACCCGACCCCTGATCAGCGGCAAGCCCGCTGCGAAGTGATTTGATGGATGCACAGGCGCTAGGGCGTTATCTACGAGAATCGCGCGAGGCCAAAGAACTCACGCTTGAAGATGCTGAGCATGCCCTGCGCATCCGCCGCCGGACGCTAGAATCCTTCGAACTGGGCGATTTTCGTATTGAAAGCGCATCCCAGGTTCAAATCAGAGGCTTTATCGGCAATTACGCCCGCTTCCTCGGGTTAGACGACGATAAAGTCCTCCAGTATTACG
This sequence comes from Anaerolineae bacterium, assembly GCA_019912985.1. Lineage (GTDB taxonomy): Bacteria > Chloroflexota > Anaerolineae > Aggregatilineales > Phototrophicaceae > JAIOHN01. The sequence continues at coordinate 2,577 of JAIOHN010000311.1, forward strand.
AAGCGGCACTGGTCAGTGACCAGCGTCAGGGCCGAAAGGGCCGACGTCGCCGCTCTGAAGAAACACCGGCTCCCCGTGCGCCACAAAAAATTACTGATACCAATCCATCTCTGCCAGCCGTTTCGCTGGCGGAGATGGCAGACCAGCGCAGCCGCAGGCGAATGGCGCTGTTTAACCGGGTGGTGATCGCGCTGGTGGCGCTGGCATCCCTGGGAATTATCGCTTTTGTTGCCTTGCAGTTGATTGAGCAGACGCCTTTTGAGGAACCGGACCTGACCCCGGCGAATATTTCCGGCTTGCTGGCACAATCGCCAGCGCCGCAGCAAACCACGTTCCCCACTTTTACCCCGCTGCCTGCCTCGCTGCTGGCGGGTGGGCCAACTTCCCTGCCAAGTGTGGAGCAAAATTATACTGGCAGTGGTGTGCTGGTAACGGTACAGGCGTTGCAGCGTACCTGGGTGCGTGTGGTTGCGGATGGGCGTGAGCAGTTTGTGGGTATCCTGCGCCCCGGCGACTCGCTGGAAGCCCCGGCACAGGAAGAGGTTTTGCTCACGGCCAGCAACGCTGAATCACTATTGGTCGTCTGGAACGGCCAGCCGCAGGCCAGTTTTGGCGGGCGTGGACAGAAGGTGGATGTCACGTTTACGCTGACGGATGTGCGTGTACAGTCCGGACCGGGCTTTGACCCGACCTCGGAATTTACCGCGACACCGATCCCGACTTCGGACATTGATGTGGGGGCGCTGATCGAAGCGCTGACGCCCACCAGCACACCCGGTCCTAGCCCGACACCGACCGACACGCCGACCATTACGCCGACACCGTCGATCACACCCACGCCGAGCGATACGCCCACACCATCGGATACACCGACGGTGACGCCGACGCCGAGCGATACACCGCCGCCATCCAATACGCCGACAGCGACTTATACGCCGTCGATTACACCGACACCTTCCATCACGCCGACGCCGTCGCCAACCGCGATTCTGCCGCCGCGTGAGCCGCTTTCCAGCTCGACGCCGACCAAAGAAGGCGCTTAACCAGAAGGACGAACTGATATGGATTTTATGCTTTCCCTGCCTGACTGGGCTGTTGCCGAAATGCAGCAGCTGCCGGAAGCCTTGCCGACACTGGAAGCCCGCATGGAGGCGGTGATTCGCTTTTCGCGTCTGAATTTTGAGCGCAACACGGGCGGACCATTTGCCGCCGGGGTGTTCGAGCGTGATAGTGGCAAGCCTGTGGTCATTGGGGTCAATCGGGTCGTGCCGTCGAACTGCTCCTCGGCCCATGCTGAGGTGATGGGGCTGTCGCTGGCGCAAAAAATCCTGGGGACCTATGACCTGGGCGCAGTGGAAATGCCTGCCTATCAACTGGTGGTCAACTGGCGTCCATGTGTGATGTGCTACGGCGCGGTGTTCTGGTCGGGCATCCGTTCGCTGGTGATTGCGGGCAGTGGTCCAGAACTGGAAACCATCACCGGCTTTGATGAGGGGCCAATTCACCCCGACTGGCAGGACGAACTGGCGAAGCGCGGCATTGATCTGGTGGAAGATGTGCTGCACGATGAGGCCGTCCAGGTTTTCAAGGATTTCGCCGCCAGCGGTGCGCTCGTCTACAATGGGCGTGGGGGTAGTGCTTTATAATATTATTGTATAG
>JAIOHN010000312.1 GCA_019912985.1 Anaerolineae bacterium
CTTCCAGTGGTGCTGTCGCAACCGTAGTAATCGCGTTGACCGCGCCTGTAACGTCGTTTTCTCCCATGAGCTTCCATGTCATTCCACCATCATCCGATGTGTAGAGACCGTGAGTTTCTGTACCGGCATATATACGGCCACTATGGACAAAATCAGGCGAAAAACCAAGACTAAGGACGGGTGCTGCATCCATAGAGAACGGTATCGGCCGCCATGCGCGCCCCCCAGTCTTACTCTGAAAAATTCCGCTTTCCGTTCCGATGCATACTACCTGATCGACCTCAAAATTGGGTGAAAATGCGACTGCATAGACATTGAGATCAAGCAGGCCAAAATTCCAGGGAAGCCAACTCATTCCCCGGTCGGTAGAGACAAAAACACCATCCTCAACTGTGCTGGCTACCAAAACACCATCTTCCTCAAAGTTGGGCGAAACGGCCAGTGCGCTGACCAGTGGGGCGGGTGGTGGCAACACAGCAGTAAACCAGTTTTCGCCACCATTGCTGGAGCGTAAGATGCCACCTTTGACACCCGCAAATATATTTTGCCCATGGACCGCAATTGCTGTGGTAGTCAGTCGCTTGTCCAAGATAGTATTGTCATAAGCAGGGTTCCAGTTTTGTCCATCATCGCGGGAGCAATAAAGACCTGTTCCACGGGCAGCGAAATACACACCCTGTGAACCAGCCATCGCATATACAGCATCCTGCTCCTGAAGCTTCAAATTCTCTTGACCATTCATCGTCGCTACACCGGTTTACGGATGATTTCCACTTTGCGCTGATGCACCAATGTATCAATGGTGAGCGCGATGGCCGCTGTGGAAACCGCATTGCGGATTGCAGTCTTTTGAACGATGGCACTATCAAGAATACCGTCATCGACGAAATTGCTGGTTCGCTGCTGCACCACATCGAAGCCGATCTTTTCATTTTCGGATGACAACATCGCCATGATCTCACTGGGGTTGAAGCCAGCATTGCTGAAGATAGTACAAGCTGGTGCAGAAAGTGCTTCGGATAGAATCCGATAAGCGAATTGTTCATCCTGGTCTGTCGTAGAACGAGCGCATTGCTCAAGGACAGCGCGGCACTTCATGTAAGCGAGGCCACCACCGGGAACCACGCCATCACGCACGGCGGCGCGCATGGCCTGGGCAGTCCGATCCGCTAGAGATTTCCGTACCTCAATCTCTGGTTCGGTCGAACCACCAACCCACAATGTGGCAGAACCGCCCATGAGTTTACCAATGCGCTCCTGAAGGTGTTGCCGTTGTTCTCGGTCTTCTGTGCGGCGAAAACGCGCTTCCAGCGTTGAAAGATGCTCACGCAATTTACGTGGATTCCCTCGACCTCCAATGATGCCAAATGCTTGCCGCTCGGCCCACACCCGTCGTGCCTGCCCAAAGTGCTTTACCGTCACATTCTCAGGCATATCCCCAACCACTTTGAGGAGTGGTGTGGCCCCGGTGAGTATGCTCAAATCCTCTAGTGCAGCCATCCGATCCTCTGGGTTTAAACCCGGTAGTTTGATCGCTGCCGTCTTCAACTTACCAATGCGATTATTGGCAATAAAAACCGACATACCACTTTCTGACAGGCGGCGCATAATAATGATTAAATTAGGAATACCTGCGTCAACGGCGGTCTTAAATACTGGAAAAAAAGCACGTGGTTCCTCAATTTCAAAGTCGCACAGAAAGATCGCTGTATTCTGGTATTCAAGTCTGGAGCTATTCGCTTCCTCGATCATTTCATGTGAGAACAGCCCGGTATTGTAATACACACCCTCGACATACTCGCGCTTCAAGCCTCGCCCCTGTCCTTTGCGAATATCCAGTTGGCCGTGCTCGCCGATGATTTCGAAGATTTCACCAAACAATTCGGCCATTTTGGGGTCATGGCACAACGATTGTGCGATTCGTGTTAGCTGAGTTTGCCCTTCCATCGGGACTGTCATGCAGTCGATTTCGCGAAGGATAAGCGGTAGTGCTTGTTCCAGATAGTAACGTAGGCGCGCGGCATTCCCCCCGGCGGCGATATAACGCAATCCAGTGTTGTAGATTGCCTGGAACAAAACAGCAGCTGTCGCCGTGCCATCGCCAACATCATCATATTGGCGGGCAATCATTGAGCGTACAAGCATCGCACCCATGTCTTCGTCACGGTCGGCCAGTTCGATGATTCGGCGAGCGATGGTGGCCCCGTTATCGATGATTTCGGGCAAGGCTTTGGTCTTGTTGAGGTGGTCAATCGCCACCATCCCCGAAACCGGCCCTAAAGTTGGGCGGACTGCATCCGCCATTTTATTAATGCCGCGCTGTAATGCTTTATGAACTCGGGGTTGAAAGACCACACCCGGGCGTTGTGTATGCTTCATAACTGAGCGATTCCTAACCTTTGAGTCCACCCATCATGAGACCTTCAATCAAATAGCGCTGTCCAAAGATGTAGATAATAATTACCGGGATGGTGGACAACACAATTCCTGCCAGGACGACAGAGATGCTTCCGGTTGCCATGTAACCCTGGAGGTCAACGATACCGAGGGTGATTGGGAAGCGTTCTTTCGTGTTCATGAAAATAAGTGGCGTGAAATAATCATTCCACTTTGCATTGAAGGTCAGCACGGCCAGAATCGCCAGGCCGGGAGAAGCCAGCGGTAGGTAGATTTTCCGGAAAATCTGCCATTGATTGGCACCGTCAATCATCGCAGCTTCCTCAAAGTCGCCAGGAATCTGGAGGACATACTGCCGCAGCAAAAAGATGCCGAACGCG
>JAIOHN010000313.1 GCA_019912985.1 Anaerolineae bacterium
TCATTATTTTCACTTAAAGTTGATGTATTATACATTTAGAGTTGTAAGTAAGGAGTTACAATGAACAGAATTAATTATCTCGTACTCATCGCCCTGATCTGTATTCTCACTGTCGTGATGGTCCCAGTTGCTACAGCTAACCCGGGCAGCTTCAGTCTTTTTACACCCACCAGTGGGGCGACTGTAGATACAAATTCGCCCACCTTTAGCTGGCAGAGTGCCGACAACGCCAGGAATTACCTCCTTCAGGTTCGCAACTCCGCAGGGAAAGTCGTTGCCAAAAAGCGTTATCGTCCGGCGAAAGCCAACTGCCAGGGTGGCGGCACCTGCACAGTGACCTCACCCAAGAGCCTGAGCAATGGCACCTATACCTGGCGCGTCATTGCCAAGGTCAAGGGCGGTAAAACTCGCACCGATTGGAGCAATGTGACGGTACAGGTCGCCACTCATACCCCGTCAACAGCGGAAGAAATGCTCAATCTGGTTAATGGGCGGCGCTGCCGCGCAGGTCTGGCCCCGCTGGTGCTGAATAATTCACTGACGACTGCCGCTCAGACCCACAGCGACCGCATGGCATCACTCAACTTCTTCGCCCATGACGACCCCTATAACAGCAGCACTTTTATCACCCGGGCGCAGGCCGCTGGTTACTCAGGCAGCTATATGGGCGAGAATATCGCTGCCGGTCAAAACTCCGTAGACGATGCTTTCCGTGCATGGTGGCAATCCTCCGGGCATAAAGCCAACATCATGAACCCGAGTTACCGTGAAATGGGCCTGGGCTATACCTACAACGTCAACAGCACCTACCATCACTACTGGACACAGAGCTTTGGGTCACGCTCTGGCGCACCTGCTGGAACCTGCCCCTAAGCGAATTTTTCCTCCGCAATTATCCAAAAGCACGCAGCCTGCTGCGTGCTTTTTAATTACGCCAAAGGTACAGGATAATAAGGAACAGGGCGATGTTATAATCTTGATATGGCATCACGACCCCGACCTGAAACCGATACTGACATGCTGCGTCAGCGCAATCGCGAACTGTCGATTCTCAACACGATTGCTGCGGCGCTCAATCACGAAGTCGATCTGACGCAGGCGCTGGATACTGCCCTGGTTTCTGTGGCGGAGCTGTTCGGCCTGCAAACTGGCTGGGTGTTTTTGCTGGATGCGGAGGGCAAATCTTATCTGGCCGCCGCGCAAAATCTCCCGCCTGCCCTGGCCGACCACCCCCGGCGTATGGGCGGCACCTGCACCTGTCTGGATGATTATGCCGAAGGCCAGCTGCATGATCCGCAAAACATCACCTGCAGCCGTCTGGAGAATCTGGTGGTTGGCACTGCCGGGCTGCGCTTCCACGCCAGCATTCCGCTGGATGCTTATGGCAAGCCGCTGGGCGTACTCAATGTCGCCAGCACGGACTGGGAAGAACTTTCGGCAGATGATCTGCGGCTGCTGTACACGGTAGGCGATCTGGTCAGCATTGCCGTAGAGCGAGCACGCCTGTTTAATCGCAGTGTCGAGTTGGGCGCGGTCGAGGAGCGCAATCGGCTGGCGCGTGAAATTCATGACACGCTGGCACAGGGGCTGAGCGCGATTGCCCTGCACATCGAAACCGCTGATGCACTGCTGGAAGCCGGGGCTGACCTGGAACGTGTGCAGCAAGCTATTCAGCGAGCGCTGGCCTCTACCCGCACCAACTTAGAAGAAGCGCGCCGGTCGGTCATGGATTTGCGGGCGGCCCCATTGGAAGGGCGCAATCTGGGTGAAGCACTGGCGAAGCTGGCGCAGGATTCGGTGCGTAAAGGCAGGCTTGATGTGCGTTTTGAAGAGATTGGCAGCAGCCACCCCCTGCCGCCGCGTGTGGAGATCGGCCTATATCGTGTGGCTGAAGAAGCAGTGCGCAATGCGCGACGCCACGCCCACGCGCGAAATATCACCATTCAACTGGTGATTCAGCCAGAACGGGTGGAACTGGCAATTGATGATGATGGACGCGGCTTTGACCCCTCAGGTATCCCCGAAGGACATTACGGCTTGATCGGAATTAACGAACGGGTGCGCCTGCTCGGTGGCACGGTTGAGCTGCGAAGCTGCATTGGCGAAGGCACCCATTTTGATATTGTGGTGCCACTGGGAGGCCAGGCATGAGCGACGCTATCCGTATTCTCGTGGTGGATGATCATCCTGTGG
>JAIOHN010000314.1 GCA_019912985.1 Anaerolineae bacterium
CAATGGTATTTCACAGGGTTCCGTTTTGATGGACTTAGTGGCAGAGATCGTTCTTGGATATGTTGATGAACAGATCACCGAAAAGCTTAACATCGAACTAAAACTAACAGATTTTCGCATTCTGAGATACCGTGATGACTATAGAATATTTACAAATAGCGATGATCAGGCTGAAGTGATATTGAAAGCCATCAGCGACAAATTGCGGACGGTTGGGATGAAACTAGGAGTATCAAAAACTCTCTTAAACAGGAATGTTGTTGAAGGGGCAATTAAGCCCGATAAGCTTGCAGGTATCGATTTGCAAGATTTAGGGGATGCAAATGCAAAGACCATTCAGAAACAACTCCTGAGATTACACTCATTTGGTCAGCGTTATCCTAATAGTGGGGCACTCAGGCGCTTGGTTAGCGAGTTTCATAACAAAATTTCTGCTCAAAACGAAAGTCCTAATGATCTTGAAGTGCTGGTCGCAATTGCGACAGACATTGGTTTCGTTTCGCCAGCCACGTTTCCGGCTGTTGCTGGTATCCTGAGTCATCTGATCTCCCTTGCCACAACTCAAGAAGAAAAGGGTCGACTATGGATGAAGGTGCGGAAAAAGATGGCTCGTGTACCGCATAACGGCTATCTCGAAATATGGTTACAACGTGTGACGCAACCAAGCGCAGTTGGGATTCAGTTCACAAGCCCTGAACCGATCTGCAAAATAGTGAATGGAGAAACCGCAGATCTATGGGAAAATGGGTGGGTTTCAAGCAATGATCTGAAGAATGCACTAGAAGTATCAAGGATCGTTGTGGGTTCAGTGTCGGACGCTGAAGAAGTGATACAGCCTGAAGAGGTTGAGCTATTTAGGGAGAATGCGTGGGCATATTAATCCAAGCCAGAAGCTGCTGGTTCATAAATACAATTCCAGTTCTTCCCGACAGATGCGCTTGCTTTGAACCACAAAATCATCGGCTTTCAGAAAAGTCAGGAATGATGTAATGGGCTGCGGTGCAGAAGTTTGTAGATATAGCTGCCCATTACACTTGCCATCCAATCATTGATGAGCAGAGATTGGTCACCGGATGCAACCAACTCAGCACAGGAAACATTTGTCATCACTGTCGGACGTTCGCTTACAGGTTCAGGTTGCAGGAGTTCAGGGAAGAGCAAGCTTTCCTTTGGCAAATAGGCATACTTACCGTCACGCCCATCCAGATTGCGTTGCATCTGCTCAGGATCATCACAGTTCCCGATGCAGACCTGCCCGGAATTTTCATGGTTACCGCCCCCTAAAATGACACCATTGATCTGGTGGATCGTTTTGCGTGCTTCGTGGTTATCGACACAGCTAATCACCAGATTGGAACCGTAACGTTCAAAGGGGCGGACTGGATCAACGACATCGGGAATCCAGCGCACATCCAGCATCCATATATCGTTGTTCTGGATGTAAGCGATGCGCCCATCACCACTTATTGCGATTGTTTGTCGATTACACGCTGGTACGCTCACCGCGATGAAGGCATGGCAAATCGGCAGTAGAGTATATTCAGGAGAAACTTCATCTTGGCTTGCGAATGACGCACAAGGAATAAACTCGCATGAATGGAACAGGTCGTATCGCTCTCATAACCGGCGCTGAAACCCAGAAGCAAACCAACGGAAGAACTCGTCGCTGGTGGGAGGATCGAGCTGGAAAACTTCCTCGTGCTGGAAACCCAGACCATCGACCGGGGTGAACAACGCGGAACGCTCACCAGCGGCGAAGCCCCGCGCATCATCCGGCGGGTGACGTTGCGGGTGAGTAAAAAACTGAAAGCCATGCTCAATGAGCGTAGTCGATTAAATATTTAGTTCGTAGAGAAAACAGAGGGTGAACGTAAACAAGGATAACCTTGCAGCGTTTACCCTATTAAAGAGAGATGCACAAAAGGGTTTCATGATGAACAGACGCCGCTGGTTCTGGATTGCTTTACTACTAATTCTGTTGATACCAATTGGGGTTTTCATTCTGATACGAGTCTTACCGCCCTCACCAGGGCCAGATGGCATGTTACTTGTCAGCCGGACCGAAGATGGCGTTGGGCGCAGTTACTGGCTCAATCCAGAAAGTAGTGAACTTACTGCTGTCGAGAACGTAGCATATCTAGATCGACCTGACTTGGCCCCCAATGGACAGCAACTGGTATACAGTGGTTGGCCTGGGCTATACATTTATGATTTAACAGATAATACGGTGCATCAGATTACGGATGGCGAACGTGATTCTGATGCACGCTGGTCGCCAGACGGTAGTAGCATTATTTTTGTCAACAGCCGTAATTTTTTCTCCGCATTGTTCCGTTATGACATTGCCAGTGATGAACTCCACCAGCTTACTGACTATCAAAACGACTTAGAGCCTGACTGGTCACCGGATGGGAAGCGGATCGTCTTTACGACCTCACGAGATGGCTTTCAGGAGCTTTACACAATGAAACAGATGGTACTGACCTGCAGCGGCTAACACAGAATACAGGTGTCAATGATTTGCTGGCCGACTATTCACCTGATGGCCAACATATTGCTTACATGACCAACTATTCTGTAGGAGACAAGAGTGGCGAAATCTGGATAATGAATGCAAATGGAACTAATCAACGGCAGGTCACAAACAATCAGCACTACGATCAACAACCACGCTGGTCACCTGATGGTCGCTATATAGCCTTCACAGGCATAACTGACGATACAGAGTCTGACATATTTATATACGATGTCACTACTGAGCAAATGCATCAAATTATTAAGTTGCCGACCATTGACGCTAGTCCCACGTGGTCGCCTAATAGTAAATGGCTGGCATTCGTGGCTTATTCATCAAATGGACAGCAAAGCCAGATTTATATCGTACGTCCAGACGGCTCTTCTTTACAGCCTGTGGTAGAAGAACATAGGAGATACAGGTTGTCATTCTGGTTACCTGCGATAGATTAATCCGATTTTGGATTTTTACTTTGAAACTTACATCTTCGGGTTTTACATGCAATTAGGAGAAAACCCGGCTCATCACCGGGCATTTGTTTACAGATCAAAATCCGGTGAAACTGGTTCGACTTTCGGATCGTTCTCATCCTCATCGAACGTGGTGAACTGGTGTATCGGATCAGTATACAGTCCCTCGCCGTCCGACATTCTTCTCTTCAACCGTATCGGGAGCAATCAGCACAATTTGGTCGGTGCATTTAGCACATCCAGCATCCATATATCGTTGTTCTGGATGTAAGCGATGCGCCCATCACCACTTATTGCGATTGTTTGTCGATTACACGCTGGTACGCTCACCCCGATGAAGGCATGGCAAATCGGTAGTACAGTATATTCAGGTAAATCTTCGTCTTGGCTTGCGAATGACACACAAGGAATAGACACGCATGAATGGAACAGGTCGTATCGCTCTCATAACCGGCGCTGGAACCGGGATTGGCAAACAAACGGCTCTGATGCTCTTGGAAGCTGGCTACGCTGTCGTGCTGGCAGGTCGCCGGCTTGAGCCGTTGGAGCAGACAGTTCGGGAAGCGGACGTGCCGGACTCGCGCAGCCTGGTCGTACCCACTGATGTGACCGACACAGAATCCGTATCGGCATTATTCGCGGCGACCCTGAATAAATTCGGGCGGCTGGATGTGTTGTTCAATAATGCAGGAGTGGGCGCGCCTGCTCTCCCGCTGGAAGATCTGAGTTATGAGCAGTGGCGCACCGTGCTGGATACCTGCGTGACAGGAACATTTCTTTGCACACAGCATGCTTTCAGGATTATGAAGCAGCAGAGTCCGCGCGGTGGACGCATCATCAACAATGGGTCGATTTCCGCCCACACCCCTCGACCTAATTCCGCGCCTTATACAGCAGCCAAACATGCCATCACCGGTCTCACCAAATCCACCGCATTAGATGGTCGGGCGTTTGACATCAACTGCGGGCAGATCGACATTGGTAATGCGGCCACTGAGATGACTGCCCGTATGAAAAGTGGCGTGCTACAAGCCAACGGTACCGTGGCGATTGAACCAACCATGGATGCCGATCATGTGGCACGAGCCGTGCTCTACATGGCAAACCTGCCGCTGGATGTGAATGTCCCATTTATGACGGTGATGGCAACTGAGATGCCCTTCATCGGGCGGGGCTAGCTTTTGTATAAAAAATCTGATGCTGGCTGTTCCAGTTCATTTCCGGTGCTGCGTGACGCAGCACATAGGAATTGTCTGCAATAAAAAAGGCGACTTCGAAGTCGCCTTTTGATAACGTTACCTTTACTTATTGGGCATCCTGAGGAACCAGACTGCCACCAATAATGTGAATCACGCCGTTGGTAGCGGGGATATTGACCGCAAGAATCTGCGCATCGTTGACGTAGATGTTATCCCCTTGCAGATTGACCTGAAGCTGCGTTCCATCAAGCGTGGTCAGGGTGCCGCTGTTTAAGACATCCTGCGATGTCAGTTCACCTTCCACGATATAGGCGCGCAGTGCATTCGCCAGTTCTTCGCCGCTGCCGAAATCGTTGTTATCCAGAACGAAGTTGGCAGGTGCGAACAAGGTAAATGGACCTTCACCGTGCAGTTGTTCCGCCAGATCAGTCTGTTCAATGGCATTCGCCAGCGAAGTGAGATTTTCCTGTGCTTCGACCGCTTCAACCACTGTACCCGGTGCTTCAAGCTGGCCGGTCACTACGGCAACTTCCGCCGCACTGGTGATGTCCGTCAAAGTTTCTGGACCCTGCCCGTTATCGACGACAGCGATCAGCATGTAGGTGTTTTCCGGGATCTCGGTCTGCGCCAGGCTAACCACCGGGGTTTCCGGCTCTTCTGGCTGTACGAAAGCGATATCAAACGTGCCAGAATCCATGCGGAAGGATGCAATTGAAGTGGCTTCCGACGCACTCAGCGGCGTGAGATTGGAGACATAAACCACATCATCACGCAGCATATTCAGCGCAGGGATGTCCTGGGTAGCATTCACCACCGTGATACCAGCGGTCCCAGGAATCAACTCAGCATAGGCTTCCTGAATCGGTTGGATCACGAACGAACCATCTTCCTGTGACGCGACGATGGCAAGCGTGGTCCAGCTACCGGCAGATAACGGTGTTTCATCGGACTGCACGTCAGACTGATTCAGGCTGGCAGTGTAGCTGCCCGCTGGCACCGCCATCCACTCGCCGACCTGACCATACTCCACCGCATCAAAACTGCCGCCATCCTCACTCAGCGACACATTCACAGAATCCGAGTCCGGCGCGAAATTTGCCACACGCACGTAGGCATTGTCATCCATCATAACGGACTCTTCAGTAGCCTGCTCCTGCATCTCCTGGACTGGCGTCGGCGTCACATCCTGAGCGATCACCAGCGCACCTGAAATGAGCAGTGCACCCACGGTGAATGTACGAATGAACCATTTCAACATCAAATTACCTCCTTAATTTGTTCCGATTGGGAACTTCCCTTCCATCATGGGATAGAAAAGCAGGTTTTTGAATCCTTCGGATGGGGGGAATCAAGATAGGTAACTTGAGGGAGGCGAAGGTAAGGCCATTTTAACAGCGCTTCGTGCTTGCCCCTGGTAGGCGTTCACAAGCAATGATGCTTATGACTGGCTACGCATAGATAACATTTCAAATAATTTACGCGCAGGCATATTGCCATAATTCATAATAAATGCGATAATCGAGAAAACTGTCACAATTTAACAATGCGTAATTATGGCAAAGTTTTTTATTAGTTATTCCCGCAGCGTTAAAGATGAGGTCCACGAGATCCTGGACTTACTCCGCGCAAACGGACATGAAGTATGGTGGGACGGGGATATTCCTGTTATCGCGGATTGGTGGGCAACAATCCTCGAGCATATTGAATGGTGCGAAGTTTTCATCTTTGTCGTTTCAGAAAAGTCAGTGCAGTCCGCATACTGCCTGGCCGAATTAAGATATGCCAATGACCGCCAACGCCCGATTTTGCCATTCATACTGAGTGATTCCGCTACACTAACCCTGCCCTCCGAAATCCCATCTCGCGCTCAAAGGCTGTCATACAGCGGCAACTCAAAAGAAATGCTGGGACAAATCAATATGGCTTATGCCAGCATTGATTGGAACTTACATAAAGACATTAGAGTGCGACGTCCATCAGAACCCTTAACAGGCGATGACAATCTCGTAAAACAGTTTCAGAAAGCCCGACGTTTAGCCAGCAATCAGGAATATGAAGAGGCTAAGCGTCTGTTTCAGAATGTTAAAGCGCTAGATTACGAGGAATGGGGTAAAGAGTGTGACGAATGGCTAGCTCGGCTGACCAGCTACACGTTCATCATTGACCTGGTCAAAGACGAATCAACTCTTAAACGAGCAGAACAAGCATGGCAAACCCATGTCCAAGCGTACGGTAGCAGCTTCGATCCGTACAATATCAAAAAGAAGCTGCGTAAAAAATATATCAGATGGGGCATCGTTTTATTGTTACTCATCGTTGCTATTACAGCCGGCGCGATGGTGTTGTTCAATCAAAATGCTGGTGTCACTATGAATACATCTACGCATGAGTCCACACTCGCCCTGACCGGCACTGAGAAATCCATCAGCGATTCTCAAACTGCAACGATGTCAATTTTCGCGCCCACGCTTACCGCACGCGCGCGGCAGGTCTCTCGTTCATCTACACCACGTAGTACTGTGACCTACACACCAACACAACCGCCACTGACTGATACACAAGCCCCCGGCGCAACCAACACACCGTCCGCCACAGCTACGGCAATCCCCATGATTCCTTTGACACAAACTAAACATGCTGATGAAACTGCAGCGGCGATCCAATGATCATGCGTTGCAGTATAGAAATTGAACAATATATATTAAGGAGTCGCTTAAAAATGAAGCGCGCACTTTTATTCAGTTTAATCATCGTGGCGGTCACAATTGGATTTAGTTATCCCAGGGTGGTCGCGCAATCGGACTGCACGTCATGGAGCCAGTTAGCTTACTCTGCGTTTGATCGTTATAACGGTGTCCGGGAAGGGCGTGACATCCAGACTGCGGCACAGATACAAGCTTTACGCCGTGAGGTGGAAGCATTTGATATATCCATTTGCCCTGCCGGGGAAGAACTTTACGATGCGCTCATCCAGCTACTAAATCTGTCATCCGACAGCATTGTCGCAGGGCTGGCTGATGATCCAGCATTGGCTGGAGAATTAAGTTTTCAGATGACGGATCGCTATCTTACTGTAGCCCAGTTGATCCTTGAAGGTCCCACGGTCGTCGCCCAAATCACATCACCAGCCGATGAATCCACCGTGACCCGCTTTGACATCACCATCGAAGGCACCTACGATCCAGAAGCCCTTGGCGAGAACGCTCTCTGGGCCTTTGTGAAGTCACCGCAGCAAGTTTACTTCCCACAAATCGTTAACGGCTGCGATACAGCACGGCGTGCATCGGTCGCTCTAAATCCGCAGCGTCAAACGTGGAGCATTCCGGGTTACTTAGGCTCACAAACCGCCGGAATTGGTGACACATTTGAAATTGTTTTGTTTGTCGGCGGTGAAGAGGCTGAGCAATTCGTTTACGATTACTTCGATAATGCATGTGCTGCCAACAGTTACCCAGGCTTGACCGCTGACGAGATATATTCTGGGGTTCTAGAAGAAGTAGACTTTGTTAAAGTTACGCGTACACAATAATCTGACCCTATCAATTTAGTTGAGCGACCTGCCCTGGACCTACAATCCGGGGCAGATTTTAAAAGCACACCTCACCGAAAACAATCTCCCTCCGCTCATAAATAGCATACTTTCTGTAACATCCCCACTGCTTCGCAAGCCACAGATATGACACTCATCATGTATCTTGTGTTATTTTTCACATGCCTGTTATCCATCAATATGTTCGATAATTCACATAGATAAATATTTGAGCATTGATATGCATACACAGTTGTTTGAGGAATTAGTTATGTTGCATAACCGGGTCTGCCTGGCCCTAGGCGACCCGAAACGCTTAGTCATCCTGTATATCCTCAACGGCGGTGCGCATAGTGTCAACGAATTGGCGCTGCTGCTCGAAATGCCCCAACCTACTGTTTCCCATCATCTCAAAATCCTGCGCGAAAGATCTATCGTAAAAACACAGCGAGATGGCACTACAGTCTATTACTCGCTGGCAGATATCCGCGTGATTCAGGCCCTCGATTTGCTGCGCGAGGTTCTGCACGACACGGTACAGCGACAGGCCGAACTGGCGGCGTTTACCGCTGTGGATGCTGAGCGCCAGGATGCTGATGATGAAGGCAGTGAGGGGCAGTCATGAATTTTTGCTCTGGTAAAAATCGGAAAGTCACCATGCTTTCCGAAGTAGTACGTTCTGAATATTAGATAGGGAGTTTGCTCACATGAAGAAATTCATTTATTTGCTTTGTATCCTCATGCTGGTCATGCCGACCTTCGGCGTGATGGCACAGGACGAAGCGGTACTCAGTCGCCTGCAAGTTTATAACCTCACCCTGCCGCAGGGTTATGGCATTACCAGCGTCGAAGACCTCACGACGATGCTCGCTGAGAAGCCAGCCACGCTGCTGCTTGATGTCCGCCAGCCCGAAGAATATGAAGCGGGACATCTGGAAAACTCATTCAATGTCCCCATCCGCGAGCTGAGCCAGAACCTGAATCTGCTGCCCGACAAGAGCGCCGACATCGTCGTGATCTGCCAGGGTGGTGGACGTGCCACATTGGCCGCGACCGCGCTGGGCGTGCTGGGCTATGAGAATGTCAAAATTCTAAAAGGTGGCTTCGGGGCCTGGGATGCTGCCGAACTGCCAACCACGACCGATGTCTTTACAGCAGAAGCTGGCGAAGCGCCAGAATTTGACGCACCAGTTTTTGAAGCTGTCGATGCTTATCTGAGCAATCTGCCTGAGGGATTCGGTTTTGTTTCAGCACAGAATCTGGCCCCTGAACTGGCGGATAACCCGCCGATCCTGATCGATGTGCGCGGTATGGAAGAATGGGACGCCGGTTACATTGATGGCGCGCAGCACATTTGGGTCAACGAATTTATGAGCAGTCAGGATCAATGGCCTGCTGATAAAGACGCCAACATCGTCATTTACTGCGCCAGTGGTTATCGCGGTTCCATCGCAACCGTTTTGATGAATCTGGCTGGATACACCAATGTGCGTAATCTGAGTGGTGGAAGCAATGCATGGACAGCCGCCGGGTTCCCGCTGGTTGGCGGCGCTGCTGCCGAAACCGCTGAGTTTGATATGGATGCCTATCTGGCAAGCTACGTCAGCAGCCTGCCTGGCACTTTCAACGCGGTACGGCCAGACGAACTCGCCACAGAACTGGCTGATAATGCTGATCTTTTCCTGGTTGACGTCCGTACTGTTGATGAGTATGCCGAAGGCTTCATCGAAGGTGCAGTCAATATCCCATTGCAGGAACTGACCCAGCACCTGGATATGCTGCCAAACCTTGACCAGAACATCGTCGTTTACTGCGGCAGCGGTCACCGTTCCGCAATTGCCATGACAGCATTGAACCTGCTTGGCTATGACAATGTTCGCAGTCTGGTGGGTGGTTTCGGAGCCTGGAAAAATGCTGAACTGCCCGCCTCCATGGAAGTGACGACCGCAGAGGCCACCACCGCTCCCGAATTTGATCCATCCGTCTTTGAGCTGGTTGACAACTTCGTCACCACCATCCCCGCCGATTACTTCGCAGTCAAGCCGGTTGATCTCCAGATGGAACTGACTCAGAGTCCGCCCGTGGTGATTGACGTTCGTACCGACAGCGAGTGGCAGCAGGGCTATATTGAAGGCAGCCTGCACTTCTCACTTCAGGACTTCATGGCACTGGAAGCCGAATGGCCGCAGGATCTGGATACCCCCATCGTCATTTACGACAACCCGACCCATCGCAGCACCATGGCAATGACCATGATGCGGCTGCTTGGGTATGACAACGTCCGTGTTTTGGGCGGCGGTATCGGTGCCTGGACCAGCAATCAGCTGCCGCTGGTGACCGACTGACATTTTATCTCGCAGAATAACCACACCCCTGCCAGTGTAAAAGCTGACAGGGGTGTTTTATTTTCTGGTTCCGTAGTTATTCCATTTAACTGAGAAAAAGGCGAAGCTGGTCGTCGTCGGTGGTTTCGACCCGCAGCAACCGTAACGGCTTTCCTGCCGGACCGCGCAAGGCCGCACCCTGTTCATTGAAGCGCGACCCATGACACGGACATATAAAATCACCCTCATCGGGCTTCACTGTGCAGCCGAGATGCGAACACACCAGACTCAACGCCGCAAAGCCATCATCATTGTGAATCAGCACCGCTGGGATGTCGGCAAGTACCGTGCGCGAACCCGGCGGGTAGTCTGAAGCAGGGCCGAGGTCGAATGCCGTCTTCGGCTGCGGGTCGGTGGGAAAATGCAGGAAACGCATTAACCCTCCCATGCCAAGCACACCACTGGCCGCCAATAAGGCGTTAGAGGTCATCTTGAGAAAGTCACGGCGAGGATACTCAGCCATTGTTCCTTCATCCTGCGTTGATATGGACATGATTAATGGTCTACCGCATGACAGGCATGGCAGTATTGCGATTCCTGCTCATCCGGGTTCTGCTGGCACTGCGTCCCCATGACCGGGCGGAAGGTAAAAGTCTGTCCGGTGGCTTTGCCAACCAGCTCATAAGTGCCATCTGGCAGAACCCGCGTATTCCATAGAGGTTCGCCCTTTTCGGTCATCAGGATCGTATCGCCTACACTCAATTCCATCACTGGGTTGAGGAACGCCAGCTTGAGAGCCAGATCGTCCTCACTGACGATGGTTTGCGTTTGTGGCAGTTCGTCCAGTGTGCCATGACAGGTTTTGCACTGCGTGTACTGAATATCCGCTTGATTGGCATAAATATCACCGTCGCCCATCGCCTCGTGACCGGTGTGACAATCCACGCAGTCCAGCGTCCACTCGCACTGCGTGAACTCGCCGATGGGCTGATAGTAATCGTGCATTCGATCCAGCGGCTGGTCGGTGCGCTCTACGAATGTCATCGAACGCAGATCGTAATTGCCCCGGTTATGACAGGTGTTGCACTGGCTGTAGGGGATGGCCGTCGTCAGGCGATGAATCTGACCTTCCGGGTAATTGTTCACATCCGGCGTGTGACAGGCGGCGCAGCCAGTGAGGCGGGCAAACGCATCGCCTGCGGGTGGTTCCGCGTTGATGTGGCAGGTGAGACAGTTATCCGCAAAGGCCTGCACCGGCAGACTGGTCTCGGCAGCAGGATTAAACGCTTGCAGCGACGAGATGCCGGTGGCAGTGACCGCAGTATGATCTGTGACGGCAAAAATACCGTAATGCGCGCTCAGGTCGGATTGCGCGCCAAATGTATAGCGGATGCTGGCGATGGCTCCGGCATAGGTCGCCTGGACACTGGTCATTACCCGCTGGATATGATCCTGCGAGTCCTCCGGGTTGCCGCTGTGACAGTCGCTGCCACCGCAGGATTGCTCGACCACACTCAGGTCAGAGGGATTGTTCCCGCCGCGCATCGTACTGTGCGCCAGATCGGCATCCAGCGCCAGCCGTTCGCCACCGTGGCAGACCACACAGCCGAAGGTATCGACCGGGTGTGAAGGGCTGATCTCGGCCAGATCACTGTGGCAGGTGAGGCAAAATTCCGCTTCACCAGTCAACGTGGGGATCAACCTGATTGGTTGTAAGCGACCAAAGTTCTCCCCCCAAACCAGAACCAGACCAGCCAGCAGCAGTGCCGAAGCCAGAACGAAAATACGACGTGTCAACTTATTCATAAGGAATCAGAGCCAGCAAAGTAAGCACAATCATCAGGACAGCGATCAGGGCCAGCACAATACGTGCCAGCCGGTTCGATTCTGGAAACCAGCGGCCCAACTCGCTCTCATGCGGTTTCGGGAAAACATACGGGATCGAGGCGATCACCAGCAGCACGATTAACGGGACGGCCACACCCCAGATGAACGGATCGCCCCATTTAAGCATCTGCTGCACCCACAGGAAAAACCAGGGCGCGCTGGCATCCTCAGATATGGCGGCGATTTCGCTGATGGGCGCAGCGATGGGCGCAGGCGCAAAACTGGCGAGCGTGATGAGCGCCGCGCCGATCAACAGCATCGCCAGCACTTCTCGATGAACCAGTTCAAAGCGGGTGATTCGCTCGTCATCTGTCCGCAGAAGCGGCGGCGGCACTGCGATGCCACCATCTCGCCGGACCCGAAACACATGCCATGTGGTAAAAATCACCGCGCCGAGCATCAACCCAAAGATGTGCCAGGCGTAAAAGCGGGTCAGCGTGGCCGTGCCGGGTTCTGGTCCAACGATCAGGATTTCATACAAGAAGTCGCCGATAAGCGGAATGGTCTTGACCAGATTGGCTCCAACGACCAGCGCCCAATGAATCCCTTGATCCCAGCGCAGGATGTAGCCCGTGAAATTCAACAGAATCACCAGCACAAACAGCACCAGTCCCAGCAGGTAATTGAAG
>JAIOHN010000315.1 GCA_019912985.1 Anaerolineae bacterium
GCCGGGGAAGCTGCCAGCCGGGCAGGTTTGCACGGAAATGGTGTCCTGCCTGGACCTGTTCCCAACTATCCTGCACTGGGCCGGGCTGCCGCTGCCGGATTGGACGCTGGATGGCTGTGTGGCGGAGGGTGTGCTGCGCGGCGCAGAGCCTTCACCCCATGAGAGGCTGTTCTGGTTCTACGAAGATGAGGTCGTGACGGATATTCCGGATGGACATGCGGCGGTACGCCAGGGGCAGTATAAGCTGATTCGCGGGATCACCGGAGATGAGCTGTACGATCTCGACGCGGATATAGGCGAAACACAGAATCTGGTCGAAACGCTGCCAGATCAATATCGGGCCCTGAACGTGCTGCTGGACGAATGGATTCGTACGACAAAGGATGCTTATTGATGCAGCCGAACATTATCTTGATGATGACCGATCACTTTCGGCGGGATGCGCTGGGACGCAGTACGCCGAATCTGGTTGCTTTAGCCAATCGCGGCACACGTTTTGAGAATGCTTACTGTGGATCGCCGTTGTGTGGCCCCTCGCGTGTCACTGTGGTGACCGGACTCTTTCCATCGCAGCATGGAGTCAGTGGCAATCAGGCAGAACCAATCCGCCCGGAACTGCGGGATGATACCTTCATGCATCATCTTCAGGACGCGGGTTATTACACCGCCATGATCGGCAAGCATCACTATATTGATCGCTATGGCCTGGGGATTGACTCCACACAGGACACCGATGAGATCAAACGCTATGGCTTCGATCATGTGTTTATCGTGGCGGATGATGGCGAAAACGGCCACAACGATGACGAATACACGCATTACCTGCGCCAGAAAGGGCTGCTGGAAACCTTCCGCCAAGCCCTGAGCAAACGTGATGACCCCTTCAAGCATCCACTGGAACCGGATGATACGGCGGATGGTTTTATCGGGACAAATGGTGTGCGCTTTATCGAGCAGTATGATCGCGAACAGCCGTTTTATCTCAACCTGTCATTTATCGGGCCGCATCCACCGCTGTGGCATCCCAATCCGCCTGCACATGACCCGGCGGCGATGCCTGCGCCCATCGGTGCGCCTGATGATCCGCGCACACGGGAGCGCCGCGCCCATTACATGGATAAATGCGCGTTGATTGACGGTTATATCGGCAGACTGGTAGATACGCTGGAACAGCGCGATATGCTGGAAAACACCGTTATCGTCTTTACCTCTGACCACGGCGATAACCTGGGTGATTATGGCATCTGGGACAAGCGCTATTTCTACGAGCTCAGTGTGGGTGTGCCGTTCTTTATGTGTGGACCGGGTATCCCGGCGCAGGAGCGCATGAACGGGCCGCGTGTCAGCCGGTCCCTGGTCAGTCATCTCGATCTCTATCCCACATTTTTGGAACTGGCAGGCGCGTCCATGCCATCGTCACCGCCGCGCGCCGGACGCAGCATCCTGCATGCCCCGGCTCATCGCGCGATTTACGCCGAGCTAGCCACCAGTGCCATGATCCGCACTGGCAACTGGAAACTGGTCTTTGACCCGGAGCAGGGCGGTGTGACCTATTTGTTTAATCTTCTGGTGGACCCGCAGGAACAGCAAAACCTGGCAGGCGTGGCCGGTTACGAGCATGTCACGCTCGACTTGGTGCAGCGTCTGCTGGAACATCGCATCCGGCTGACGCAGTACACTCACATTAAGGAAGAGCAGCGTTTGCAGCGAGTGCGCATCGGCCCATAAACTTTGCTTTTATTCCTCTTTTGGTCCCTTTATTCGCAAACACCCTGCTGAGATGCAATCCAGCAGGGTGTTTTTGTGTACGCCTGAATGACAAAGTGATTTGGCAAATTCTGGAATACAGGTTATATTCCCAGAATATGGGAATAGGTTCCCATAAAATGATAATTTTCTGAAACCATGCAAACCAAATCCACAATTGATAAGGCCTTTGATATTCTGCTGCTGTTCCGCGAACGGCGGCAGATCACAATCGAAGACATCACCCATGAGCTTGACCTGCCCAAAAGCACTGTCTATCGCTACGTGCGGATTCTGTGTGAAAAGGGATTTCTCGAAAAAACGGCCAGCGCGGATTACCGGCCCGGATTAACGATTCTGGAACTCAGCCGGGCGGCGTTGGAAAGCAACCGCGATATTCGTCTCGTCGCACTGCCGAGTATGAAGCGGATCGCTGAGCAGGTTGGGGAATCGGTTTCACTCATGCGGATTTTCAACCGCCATGTCATCTGTATCGAAAGCATTGAGGGGCGTCACGCGCTGCGCGTGACCATCGAGCAGGGGCGCAGCCAACCGCTGCACGCGGGTGCGTCATCAAAGCTGCTGCTGGCCTACATGGATGAAGAAAAATGGCCGGACTACCTGGAGATGCCGCTGAAGCGCTTTACCGAGAACACGATTACCTCGCTCGATGACCTGCGCGCTGAGATGCAGCACATTCGCAAGCGGGCTTATAGTGTTTCCAATGGGGAGATTGATACCGGTGCGCGGGCGGTGGCGGTGCCACTTTTCAACAGCCGCCAGGAAGCGATCGCTGCGCTGAGCATCGAAGCCCCGGCCTCCCGCATGGATGATGACACCGTGATGCGGTACGTGGAAATCTTAAGTTACGAAGCCGCTGTAACTCAACAAGAACTCAATTAGGTATCACCGCGCCCCGGATGCTCACTGGGCGGTGTCATTCAGGGCGCTGGATAACAATTAACCGTCATTTAGTATACAGGAGAAGTTTCCGTGAGAAGAGTGACTCTTGCACTGGTTGCCTTGATGTTGCTGCTTACCGGCGTGGTTAGCGCGCAGGATGAAGCAACACCGCAAACCGGAGGGACCCTGCGCGCTGCATGGCAGGCGGGTTGGGAAAGCCTGGACCCGCACTTTGCCAGCTCAGAAGCCAGTTTCCAGGTGTTGAACAACGTCCTGGATTCGCTGACGTTTTTCGATGACGATATGAACCTCATCCCTTGGCTGGCGGAGTCCTGGGAGCAGTCTGAAGATGGACTGACCTGGACATTCCACCTGAAAGACGGTGTGGTGTTCAGCAACGGGCGTCCGATGACCGCTGAAGATGTGAAATGGTCATTTGACCGCCTGAAGGACCCTGACGTGGGTTCTGGTAACGCCTTCCGTATTGGTGGATCAGAAACGACTGTCGAGGCCGTAGACGACCTTACGGTTGCGGTCACCACCCCGACCGTGCTTGCCACACTGCCGGTATCACTGGCCTCCAAATCCGCTGGTGTCATGGCTTCAGAAAGCCTCGAAGATGATGGCACGGTGAATGTGCCGATTGGCACCGGGCCGTTTGCCATCAGCGAAGTCGAAGGAACCTCACGACTGCTGCTGACCAGGAACGAGTACTACTGGCAGGAAGGGCTGCCGTATCTGGATGCGGTCGAGGTTACACCCATCACCGATGACACCGCGCGCGATCTGGCGCTGCAGGGTGGTGAAGTGGATTGGATTTTCACTATCTCCCCGCAGAATTTTGATGATCTTCAGGCGGATGAGAATGTCATCGTCGAGACTGCGCCACGCCTGGCGTATGATTACTTTGGCCTTAACCTGAATCGCGAGCCATTCAATGATGTGAATGTGCGCCAGGCGATGGCTTATGCCATTGACCGGCAGCAGATTTGCGACTTCGCCTTCTTTGGGCTGTGTGTGCCCACTCAAGGCCCGACCGGTCCTGGTACGCCCTGGTATTTCCCCTATGCGCCTTATGACCGCGATCTCGAAAAAGCAGCCGAACTGTTGGATGCCGCTGGCGTGGGTGATGGTTTCACGATCAGCATCATGACCGCCATTGGCTTCGACGAAACACTGCGTGGTGCGCAGGTTGTCCAGCAGCAGTTGGCTGAGGTCGGCATCACGGTTGAGATCGAGAACATCGAATTCAGCGAGTGGCTGGAACGTGAAGCGGCGGGTGATTTTGATGCCTTCATGCTCAGCTGGTTGGCCCTGACTGATGCCGAAGACTATTTCTATCTCCAGCATCGCACCGGCCAGACCTTCAATTTCACGGGCTACAGCA
>JAIOHN010000316.1 GCA_019912985.1 Anaerolineae bacterium
GAATCCATCAGCGGGATGTATTTGCTGTAAAGCGACATTCATAGCTCCATCGAGGTAATAATTTTTCTGTTCTATTTTGCCGGATGTCAGGCTGGTGTCCATAGCCAATCTACGAGAGGCGGCCACCAGTTTTGGGAGAGCAGGATCATTTAGGTCAAAAGTGCAAAACACAGGACGATACCGCTTTTTGCGCTGCCGGAAAAATGCTATAGTAATCGTGTTCCACTAACCCTCTGCGTATCCTTCTGAGGTCAGCTCACCTGAAATAGAGCAATTTTCGAGAAGTCGCTGTAGCACACGTGTGTTATGATTCTATTGTATACCGAGGAAGTAGAATAGATGATCCACGGACGTTCGGTGATTGTCAGTATGCGCAATATGAGGAGGTTTCGATGAGCCAATCTGAAAAGAAGAATGACGGCTTCACTGCTGCGGAACGCGCCGCGATGAAGGAGCGTGCGAAGGAACTGAAAGCGGAAGCGCGTGCGAACAAGAACCGGGAGGCAGGAGAAAAGGACCTGCTGGCGAAGATCGCCGAGATGCCGGAGTCAGAGCGCGCCATGGCCGAGCGGCTTCACGAGCTCATCACCACCAACGCGCCGGATCTCATGCCGAAAACCTGGTACGGGATGCCCGCCTATGCCCTCGATGGCAAGGTCGTTTGCTTCTTTCAAAGTGCAGAAAAGTTTCAATCGCGCTACGCGACATTCGGCTTTAGCGACACGGCCAAGCTCGATGAGGGCGATATGTGGCCGACCTCCTTCGCGCTGATGAAGTTAACCCCCGCTGAAGAGGAAAGGATCGTCGCGCTGGTGAAGAAAGCGGTGGGCGAGGACTGATCTCACGCTGCAATCAGTGTCAAACTGAAGATCGAGACAGACTGAGTGGCAGTTTAGACTGCCACTTTTGCGTTTACATAGAAGCAAATCTCAACTTCGACCAACCTTTTTATACAGCCAAATCTTTCTCAGTTATAGAACTGCCAATATGGAAAACGAAGTTGTTTCGGCCAATACCAAACGATCACCAATTCGGCCAACAACTTTGAATGACCAATATCGTACCATCTAAGAATGTTTCTTCTCCTAGCTCGGGAAATAAAGAGTCAAAGTCCGCCAAACCCACATCTTCTAAAGTTCTGAACACCTGAACATAAAAGCAATCAGGATAAGTTTCGTAATTGCCTAATTTAGCATTTGCGGATAAGAGTGCTGCTGTAAAAAGCAGATTATATTCTGATCGTGTGAAGCTTTGTGGAAGCGAAATATACGTTGTATCTTCTTTCGTCAACACTCCATCAATTGGTGACATAGGGGTCCCGTTCGATACATACCACTCCCGCACCTCATACAACGCATGATCGGTTCGGTAAACACGCAATTTGTTATGAAACAGAGGGGTTGAATACTTCGCTTCTGCGACGAGTTGGCTAGATTCTGGTAATGGCATAACCAGTGAACCTGCCCATTCACCAGCTGTTTTTGAGTAAACCAAAGCCGAGAGGAATAGCAATGCCAATATACTCAAAACGACGATGATTAACTTTTGCAACAACCTCCTAAAGGAGGATTTCATAATTTAGAACCCTGTTAGAGAACTGAAATTACGTAAATTTTACACTTGGTACAACGGCGCAGGTTCTGCGCCCTTTTGCCTTTTATAGCAGCAGGCCCTTACCCCTGCCAACTAGTTATGGGCGGCACTTGCACGCTGGTACCCCACTTGATGAATTTTATCCACTCACCCGTTCACCAAGCCGGATGTCAGGCTGGCGTCCGTAACCAATGTACGAGGGTAAGGTGGTTCATTTAAAGGAGATAGCTGGGATTAAATCCCAGCGTGTTTATTAAAGTAACCTAGGGATCAACCTGTCTACAAATAGCAAGTAAATCAAAGCGGGATTCCTCCCAGGTAACAGTTCCTCCCGTTTTGATTTCTCCCTCTGTTTTTTTCACAGCAGAGCGAGATAGAAGTATATTCCCATATCCTGTTTCAGCTAAGACCCAGCTACCTCTTCGACCACTAAAACTGTATAGAAGACGTGGGTCCAATTTCAAATATCCACTCTCTGGTGAACTCCAGGTCATATTTAGCAGTTTCGCCTGGAACCGGGGTTGTTCTTTGACTGCGCTATCAGGGGGATAATATTTAACATCCACCATTATAGTTGCCAGGAGCAGTAGCTCGTAAGTACTTCCCTCTTCGATATTAGTGCTGATCGCCTCAAGATCAAAAATAGTTAACAGACTATTATCGTTGGCCTCGATAGTCAAAAAACGATCAAACACACCCCCTTCATAGGTGGCACCATCTTCATTAGTGACAATCCTTGCGATAACGAAAGACACATCGTTCTCCTGTCAGTTGGGTTCGTCTCCTGGAAAACCGGATGTGATACATCCACTGGACCCATAACTACACGCAAATTTGCTCATCCACCGATGCAACGTAATCCACGAAGCGAGTGGCCTGGATTTACGCTAAACTTAAAGCGGTAAGACCATTGTAGCCTTATATCCGAAGAAGATGAGATTATGCCCGAAAAAATTTTACTGGATACCGACATCGGTTCTGACATCGACGACGCGGTTTGCCTGGCCTATCTGCTGGCACAGCCGGACTGTGAGCTGATGGGGATCACTACCGTGAGCGGCGAGTCCGATCAGCGGGCGCGTATGGCAAGCGCGCAGTGCATAGCCGCCGGGCGCGACGACATCCCCATTTATGCAGGAACGGCTCCGGCGCTGATTATCAACAGCCGCCAGCGCCATGCGCCTCAGGCCACCGCCCTCTCCCGCTGGCCGCATAAGGCAGATTTCCCGGTAGGCGAAGCAGTAGCGTTCATGCGCCGCACCATCCGCGCCAATCCGGGCGAAATCACCCTGGTGGCGATTGGCCCGCTCACCAATCTCGCGCTGCTGTTCATGGTGGACCCGGAAATCCCCAGCCTGCTCAAGCAGGTGGTGTTGATGAGCGGCTTCTTCAAAGCCACCCACCCCGAATGGAATGTGCTCAACGACCCGCACGCCAGCGCCATCGTCTATCGTGCTGCCACGCCAGTCACCCGCGCGATCGGTTTGGATGTCACACGGCAGGTGACGATGAACGCCGAGCAGGTGCGTGACCGCTTCGACCATCCGCTGCTGCGCCCGGTGCTGGATTTCTCCGAAGTGTGGTTCGAGAAGCAGCCGCTGCTGACCTTCCACGATCCGCTGGCTGCTGTGACCATCTTCGACGAGTCGATCTGCACGTTTGAGCGTGGCACCGTGACGGTCAACCTGAGCGTGGATGAAGACCTGGGCAAGACGCATTGGAGTGCAGGTGAAGGCAATCACGAGATTGCGGTCGCTGTGCAGCCGGAGCGCTTCTTTGAGCACTTCTTCGGCATGTTCACCCAGTCATAAATTCCAATCATGCAGGGCGATCCAATAGATCGCCCCACTCAAATAGACTTTACGGGCCTATAATACCCACCAAAATGATTATTTCTGTGATGCGATGAACAAGCGACAGGAGAATGTACTTTGGATCAACGTAAACGCTACGCGCTTGTCGGCACAGGCAGCCGTGCCGGGATGTATGTAGAAGCCATCACAAGCACCTATAAAGCGTACTCGGAGTTGGTGGCGCTGTGTGATGTCAGCCAGGCCCGGATGGACTGGTACAACACCATGCTCTGCGATCATCTCCAGCTCGACCCTGTCCCCACTTACAAAGCCACCGATTTCGACCACATGATCGAAGAAACTAAACCCGACATCGTGATCGTCACGACGATGGACACCCTCCACCACCAGTACATCATCCGGGCGATGGAACTGGGCTGCGATGTGATTACCGAAAAGCCGATGACCAACACGGCAGAGAAAGCCAACGCGATCTTCGACATCATCGAGCGTACCGGCAAGACGCTGCGAGTGACCTTCAATTATCGCTACGCCCCGGCCTACACCAAACTGCGCGAACTGGTACGCGACGGTGTGGTGGGCAGGCCGCTGCACGTGGATTTCTCCTGGATCCTGGATACTTACCACGGCGCGGATTACTTCCGCCGCTGGCACCGCGAGAAGGAGAATTCTGGCGGGTTGATGGTGCATAAGGCCACGCACCATTTCGATCTGGTCAACTGGTGGATCGATTCCTACCCGCAAGAGGTGTTCGCACTGGGTGACTTGATGTTCTACGGCAAAGAGAACGCTGAGGCACGCGGCGAACATTACGACTACAGCCGCTACACAGGTGCGCCAGAAGCCCAGGATGATCCCTTCGCCCTCTTTCTGGATAAGAACCCGGTGCTCAAGGGTCTGTACCTGGATGCGGAACCGGAAAGCGGTTACATCCGTGACCGCAACGTGTTCGGGGAACCGATCACGATTGAAGACACGATGTGCGTCACCGCGCGCTACCGCAACGGCGTGCTGCTCTCCTACAGCCTGATCGCCTACTCGCCGTGGGAGGGGTTAAAGGTCGCCATCACCGGCACCAAGGGCCGTGTCGAGCTGGACATCGTGGAATCAGTGGAGCAGCAAAAGGATACGGAAGAGCTCAATGTTACCGCCAGCAAAGGCGCGTTCAAACACACGGAAATTCGTGCTTTTCCCATGTTCGGCACACCTTACACGGTGGAAATCCCCAAAGGGATAGGCGGTCACGGCGGCGGCGACAAGGTGATGCTGGAGCAGATTTTCTCGCCCAACCCACCTGCTGACCCCTTCAACCGGGCGGCCAGCCACATTGACGGCGCGGCCTCGATCCTGCTCGGCATCAGCGCCAACCGCTCGATGGCGACACGCGAACTGGTGCAGGTGGACAGCCTGCTCAAGCTGCCGCCAAAGGCCTAACTTATGCAGCAACTACCCGCGTTTTTCGCGAGTTTCGTGGTGGTGGCGCTGGCCGCCAGTGTGGTCGGGCGTTTTGCCAAACGGTTGCGCCTGCCCTACATCACCGGCTACCTGTTCACGGGGATTATCGTCGGCCCATTTGTGCTGAACATCGAAACCAGCGCGGCAGTTGAAAGCCTGTATTTTATCGAGGAAATCTCGCTGGCCTTCATCGCCTTCGCTGCGGGCAGCGAGTTGTTCCTCAAAGAGCTGCGCAGCCGCCTGAAAAGCATCGCCTGGGTGACCGTCGGGCTGGTGACGGCGACGTTCACGCTGGGCAGCATCGCCATTTATCTGCTGTCCGGTGTCATTCCCTTTTTGCAGGATCTACCGCCTGCCGGGCGCGTGGCAGCGGCGATCCTGGCGGGCGCGATTATGGTCGCGCGGTCACCGTCATCAGCCATCGCCGTCATGAATGAGCTGCGGGCGCGCGGCCCCTTCACTAAGACCGTCCTGGGTGTCACGGTCGTCATGGATATTGTGGTGATCGTGGTGTTCGCGGTCAGTTCATCGCTGGCGGATGCCCTGCTCAACAGTATCAACCCCGGCGTGGAATTCGTCGTGCTGCTGTTGATCGAGCTTGGACTGGCGTTCGCCGCCGGTTATGGTGTGGGATGGGTGTTGTACGCCATCCTGCGGATGCGGATTCCACAGCATTTCAAAACCGGGCTGGTGCTGCTGGCTGGCTTTCTGGTGTTTATCGCTTCGCACCTGCTGCGCGAATGGACACATGCCAATCTGCCCTTCGAGCTGCTGCTGGAGCCGCTGTTGATCTGTGTGACGGCCAGCTTCTTCGTCACCAATTTCACCCCTCACCGCGACGAATTCCAGCAGATCATCCACGATGCCAGCCAGCCGGTGTTTATCATCTTCTTCACACTGACTGGCGCGTCGATCGCGCTGGATGTGCTGATTGCCACCTGGCCGGTGACGCTGGTGCTGTTCGTGGTGCGCCTGGTCGGCATCACCATCGGCTCATTTAGCGGCGGCACCCTGGCGGGCGATCCTCGACGCACGAACCGGCTGCTGTGGATGGGCTTTGTCACGCAGGCAGGCATCGCCCTGGGACTCTCGCGCGAGGTAGCGACCGAATTCCCGCTGTTTGGGGACAGCTTCGCCACCATGCTGATCTCCGTCATTGTCATGAACGAGATGGTCGGACCGCTGTTTATGAAGGCTGCCATCCGGCGCGCGGGTGAAGCCTACGAACCGGAAACGGCCCCGACAGACGAGGTGCGCGACGCGCTGATTCTGGGCATCGAAGGCCAATCGCGGGCGCTGGCGCGGCAGTTGAAGGCCTATAACTGGCATGTGGTGCTGGCGGATATGGATGGGCAGGACCGTGAAAACGCGGATGGCATCTGGCATTATCACGTGGACGACATCTCCAAAGAGGGCTTACGCCACGTTCTGGGCAGTGGCACCGATGCGCTGGTCGCCATGCTCAACGACGACGCGGATAACCTCAAAGCCTGCCAGATCGCCTATGAGCAGTACGGAATCAGGCGGCTGGTGGTGCGGCTGAACGATCTCAAGTGGTCCGATCGATTCACCGCACTGGGCGCGACGGTGATTGATCCGGCCTCGGCCACGGTTTACCTCATGGATCAATCGGTGCGCGCGCCGCAAACCGCAGCTATGCTCCTGCACCGCGACCCGCAGTACGAGATTACGCAGATCACCATCACCAACCCGGATGTGAGCAATCTACAAGTCCGCGACCTGCGGCTGCCGGGAGATGTACTGATTTTGAGCGTGATGCGCGACACGCAATCCATCGTCCCCAGCGGCTATACGACCCTGCACCTGCGTGACGAGCTGACGCTGGTGGGGACGCCCGCCAGCCTGGAAGCCGTCACCCTGCACCTGGGTTATTGAGGCAGCGAAGCCTTCCGCTGCGCGTACTGTTCCGCGAAGTATTCCAGCAGCATACGATGGCGGAAGATGTAGCCGCCGCCGACCTTCCGCAGCAGGCCTAGTTCGGCGCAGTGATCGAGAAAGCGATCATAACGCCAGCGCGGGATGACCCCCTCCGATGATAAAATGTGACGCAGCACAATATGTTGGATTACCGGTATTCCACCACCAAAAAA
>JAIOHN010000317.1 GCA_019912985.1 Anaerolineae bacterium
TTGTCGGCGAGTTTAAAAACCCACCTACCGGCGGGGGAAATCCGGATTCTGACAACGCCCTACGACGTCGCCAACGTGGTGATCGAAGACCTGCCAGATACGCTGATCACCAGCGGACGGCGCGGTCGAAATCTGGCAGCCGAGGGCAACGACCGCTTCATGAACGAAGACCCGACCCGGATCATGCCCTGGCTGGATAGCGATGATCTGGCCTTTGTGAGCGAATGGGGCGTGGACAATATCGTGATGCTGGCGGAGATGTCCCGTGTCCCGCAAATGTTGTTGCAGCCGGAACGGTTTACCCCGTTGGATACACCATCCGGGTACGTGATTTTTCTAGTCAAGCCGGACATCA
The DNA here is from genome assembly GCA_019912985.1 of Anaerolineae bacterium. Taxonomy (GTDB): domain Bacteria; phylum Chloroflexota; class Anaerolineae; order Aggregatilineales; family Phototrophicaceae; genus JAIOHN01. Next base: position 356 of record JAIOHN010000317.1, read on the forward strand.
CCCCCGATGTGATGGATGCGCTGTACGGACAGATGAATATGCTTTACGCGGCCACGAAGCAACCGCGTTGGGGACGAGATGGCTTCAACCTGATCCTCCCCGGCGACGAGGCCGCCTGGAAACCGATTGCGGATCAATGGCGGGTGATCCTGGACGAGCATCCTGACGACAACCGGGCACGACTGGGATTGGCTTTCAGCACAACGATGATGGGCGCTGACGCCGACGCGATCCCCATCTGGCAAGAACTTTACGACGCGTATCCCGATGTGCCGCTGTTTGCGGATGGGCTGGCGTCCACCATGCAGCGGGTCAATCCGGCGCAGGATAGCATCACTCCCCTGATGGATTCCTTAAGCAGCGGGTATGATACAGCGCGGGTTCTGGCGGCGCGGCGCTTGCTGACCGATACCTTTTTCTACCGTCTGAGCGCGGAACAACTGGCTCAGATTATCGCGGTGACCCAAACGGATGCCGTGACCTGGGATCGACTGGCGAACCTGGACGAGGCTGAGATGGTTCGCAAACGAGCGGCTCTGCTGATGGACGCGGGCGCATGGGCAGCAGCGGCGGAGGCATTGGATGCGATTCCCGTCCCCGAACGCGCGCCGGAAGACATCACCGCACGGGCGGCAATCCAGCTTGTGCAGGGCGATACGGCTGGCGCGCTGGACATTCTGCGACCGGCTGCTGACCCAGACCAGATTATTCCGAACGTGTTCCTGCATGGCGACCGCTGGCAGCGCAACGTGGCGGGGGGAGCATACTATTTAATGCAGGCTGATCTGGCCGCGCGTGAAAACCGCCAGGTCGAGGCCGAAGCTGCCTGGCAAGCAGCGGCGATGTTTCTCGAGCCGTCGGCGTTTGGGGGCATCCAATCGCTGCTGGCGATTACGGATACCCATTCACTCTATGTGATGCAGCCCGAAGTCACACGAGCAGACGAAAACTTGCTGATTGTGTCGGCCACTTACGGAAACGTTCGACCTTATAAAGCCTTTCCGATTCGGACGTGGCGGATTCAGGTCGTCAGCCCGGATAGCGCGACGAAATACGCTGAGGTTGATGTTCCAGCACAGTCGGTTGATGGGGCACTGATTCGCGTTTCGACCGAGGTGAGCCTGCCCGCGAATATTCCGGCATTGACCCCGGCGCTGGTCATCATCGAGCCGCGTTATAACGATGCGGTGACAGCGACCCCTGCGATTTTACCAGTGGTATTGAATCGACCTGATTCAGCCGATATTCCGGCGGGCGCGACGCAGACTGATTGGCGCTTTGGCGACCACATCGCTTTACAGGCATATGGGGTTGAGCGCGGCGAAGACGGGACGCTCCGGGTGAACCTGTACTGGCAGACGGATGCGCCGCTGGGCGACGATTATCAGGTGTTCGTGCATGTACTGGATGCAAACGGGGGGCAGGTCAGCGGGCAGGATTCCGCGCCGGTCAACAACCAGTATCCGACCAGCCAGTGGCGCGAGAAGGTAACTATCGCCGATCCGCACACGCTGGCGTTCGAGCAACCGCTGACGAGCGGCGAGTATCGCGTTGAAATCGGACTCTACAAGCTGCCGGAGGGGACGCGGCTGACCGTCACGCCAGCCGATGAACGGGTCAAGGATAACAGTGTGGCGCTTTCGCAATTCACGGTTGAAGAATAAGTTCCAACAGTTGGGTTTGTTGCCGCAGGCAGACAAACCGCTGGCGATGGTGAATGCTAGTTGTCGATCTTTCGCTCAAATCCCCACCCCCTAGTGCGAGTTCGGGGCAAAGCAATTGAATACGATATGTTTTCAACCCTCACCCCCAGCCCCTCTCCCTCAGGGCGAGGGAAGAAAGACTCAAACCTTTTATGACGAACCTGCACTAGCCCCTCCCCGCTACGCAAGGAGGGGAACATACGGGAATCGATTGTCCATTAACCTGATAGACTAGCAATCTGGGTCTACGGAGACCAAGTTACGTCAAATTTCCAGCGGGTCATGGTGTCGGGGAATTTCGTCCAGGCGAAGACCACCTGCGGGCGCAGCACCCACAGCGGAATGCCGTGCCGCATCTTGTATTTGGCTTCATAGGCGTCGTCAATCCGCGTGAGGCGCGGATCAGCCGGGTCTTCGATACGGCCAACCACACCTTCCAGAATCACCACATCATCACCACTTTCCAGATGCACCGCGACACGCGGATTCTCAGCGAGGTTGCGCGACCAGCGGGTTTGCGGGCCACCGCCGAAATACAGCGTATCATCGACCCACACCCCCCAGGTGGGCATGGTGTGGGGTTTCCCATCGGATTGAGCGGTTCCGATCCAATAATTACGCGATTTTTCAAGGCGTTCGACGGCATGACTCCAAGGGAGTGTGCCCTTGATTGTTTCAGGCACACCATACTCTTTATGGGCGATATAGGGACGGCTGACGGCTACTTGTTTATTCGCATCAGTCATGGATGATCTCCTTTGTCACTCGGACAGGCGTAGTATAAATCGCTTTTATGACATCCTTTGTCATATATAGTTATTGGTGGTTGGTGATTGGTTTTTCTGTTTCTACGAAGCGGGATTGTGAAATCGAAAAACTGAACAACCTAATAACCGAAACCTTTCCTAGAATGAGAGATGAGTGGAAGGAACTGAAAATGCGCGCTGACCGACTGTTATCCATCCTGCTGCTCCTACAAACCGGAGGCCGGATGAGCGCACGCGAACTGGCCGAACGGCTGGAAGTTTCCCAACGGACGATCCACCGCGACATGGAAGCCCTGAGCACGGCGGGCGTGCCGGTGATCGCGGAACGCGGCTCGAACGGCGGCTGGAGTCTACTGGAAGCGTATCGGACGAACCTGACCGGCATGACTCAGTCAGAAATCCAGGCGCTCTTTTTATCCCAGCCGCCACGTCTGCTGGCTGACCTGGGGCTGCGAGGGGCTGCCGAGGGCGCGCTGGTCAAGCTGCTGGCAAGTTTACCGAGCACACAGCGTCAGGATGCCGAGTTCATGCGGGCGCGCATCCATATTGATGGCGCGGGCTGGAAGCAGACCGTCGAGTCTGTGCCGTGTCTCCCACTGATACAGGAAGGGCTGTGGCGCGAGCGAAAACTGCGCGTGCTGTATGAACGGAGCGACCATGTGTGTGTCGAGCGCGTGGTTGATCCGCTGGGATTGGTCGCGAAAGGCAGTACATGGTATCTGGTGGCCGAGGTCGAAGGCGATGTTCGGACGTACCGTATTTCGCGAGTTCAGGATGCGACTATTCTGGAAGAACCGAGTGCGCGGCCAGAAGGATTTGATCTGGCTGGATACTGGGAGCAGTCCAAAGCCGATTTCCAGGCGAATTTACCGCGTTATCCGGCGCGGTTTCGGATCGCTTCGTCAATCCTGTTCTTCTTTCAGGGGATGCTCCGTTATGCTCGTGTCGAGCGGGTCGAACCGCCGGATGCGGACGGCTGGCAGGTGGTCGATATCGTGTTTGATGTAGAGGAAGAAGCCCTGCTCTATGGGAGTGGTTACGGAGGGATGGTCGAAGTGCTTGAGCCGGTTGAACTGCGCGACAAAGTGAAGGCGCAGGCGCGCGCAGTGCTGACGCTATATGGGATCGATGACAGCACCAAAAGCTGAGGGTAAACAGGTAATCCGTACAGCGGCGCGTCCGGCATCCGAACATGACATTTCTGGATCGGCTACGCATACCCGTTGATACGAAGATCAGAGAAGGTTTGCGTCGCCGGGTTATACAACACCTGGAAAAAGCATTCACCGCCATCCATCACGAAGACCGGGGATGCGAGCCAGTAATCGAATTCGTCCACGCAGAAAAAGTTGGTGTAAATCAAGTGCTGTCCGTCGGCGAAGGTGATACCAAAATACTGGCGTTTGTAGGCGGCGAGGTCGTCCAGAATTTGATACTCGTACCGGTCGGGCGTAATCTCGGCTTGGAGCAAATCTATCAAACCGCTTTCACGCGTCTCGATTTGTGGCCCGGTCGGAGTCCAGTATTCGACTATCGGATCGTTGAATTCGTAGCCCATGCCTGCCACTTCGGTGTTGGTCGCGGTAAAGATCACGCCTTCATACAGGCTTGTCGTGATGTGGGCATTTTCAACGTGGGTATCGACAAGAAAATCAAAGATGCTGCACCCCGTCACCGTCAGCAGCGCCAGCATCAGAACACCCATCAACCGCTTCATATTCTTTGCTCCGGGACGGGCTTCCCGGCGGGAAACCTAGAATTATGCGAACCGTCATTGATTCTAAAACGTCAGCAGGGCAGGAATGGTTCCAGCCGTTTAATGGCGGGCAGCCGCGTGATCGGCGTGGCGGGCGATGAAAAAGCGGGCTTCTTCCAAGGTGTCCACAAATGGACGTGTTGAACCAGGCGTGGCGCGGTAAACCGACCTATATCGACCAGCATCCGCGTAAACGGGCTGCCTTTGACAACCAGCCGTAATCCGATATTGGGTGGTAGATAATTGTTGGCATAACGCAACGCCGGGAGCAGGACACCGGGAGTCGAAATCACATCGGTACGATCCATGATGCTGTGAACGATGTGGGGGACGGTTTTCCCCAGACGCTCCAGCTCATCGCTGGCCTGAAAATAGTCACTGAGTTTGAGATGGCCGCTGTAAATCTGTCGGAGTATGCTATGGGTG
>JAIOHN010000318.1 GCA_019912985.1 Anaerolineae bacterium
GCGTGGAAACGCTGGGCGGCGTGGCGACACCGATGATCGAGCGCAATACCACAATTCCGACCAAGAAAAGCCAGGTTTACTCCACCGCAGCTGATGGTCAAACCCAGGTCGAGATCCACGTGGTCCAGGGCGAACGCCCGATGGCGGCAGACAACAAATCACTCGGTAAATTCATCCTCGATGGTATCCCACCGGCCCCACGCGGCGTGCCCCAGGTCGAAGTGACCTTCGACATCGACGCCAACGGTATTCTCAACGTGAGCGCCCAGGATAAAGCGACTGGTCGCGAGCAGAAGATTACCATTACGGCGAGCAGTGGTCTGGCCGAGGACGAAATCCAGCGGATGGTCCAGGAAGCCGAGCAGCATGCATCAGATGACGCCAAACGGCGCGAGGCCGCAGAACTTCAGAACCGCGTGGAGAGCACCATCTTCTCTGCCGAAAAGCTCCTACGCGACTTCGATGAAAAGCTGCCAGAAGATGCCAAAAAGCAGACACGCGAGAAGATCGACGAACTGCGTAAGGCCCAGGAAAGCAACGATCCCACCAAGATCGAAAGCACGATGGAAGCACTGGCACAGCATATCCAGTCGCTGGGTGGGCGCATGTACGAACAGACCGAGGCGGATCCTAACGCCCAGCAACAACCGGGGGCTGAGGAAAGTAAAAAAGGCCCGGATGATGAAGATGTGGTTGACGCGGAGTTCACTGAAGCGTAACCACACCTCCGGTTACAACACCTTACAGGGCAGGCCTTCCACCTGCCCTGTCTCTATTCTCTACCCACATTGATACGATCGTTTGTAAGGTATAATGCTGCTGTACGCACGCTAGGAACAATGGACACCACAATGCCAAGAGATTATTACGAGATTCTAGGCGTTCCCCGAACTGCCGATAAAACGCAGATCAAACAGGCATTTCGCAAACTCGCGCGCCAGTATCACCCCGATGTGAGCGAACACTCCGACGCTGAAACACGCTTTAAGGAAATCAACGAAGCTTACGAGATCCTGTCAGATGATGATAAGCGCGCCCGTTATGATCGGTTCGGCCATGCTGGTGTACAGGGTAACGGTGGCTTTGGCGGTGGTTACAGCAGCGTATCGGGTTTTGAAGAGATCTTCGAGGAATTCTTTAACAACTTTGGCGGCGCACGTTCGGCCAGCCGGGGACGCAGCGGTCCGCGTCCCGGTGCGGACCGCAAGATCGACGTAACCATTAGCTTTGAGGAATCGATCTTCGGCGCTGAAAAAGAGGTCGAGATTGACCGCCTGGAAACCTGCGAAGTCTGTAATGGCAACGGTGCCGAACCTGGAACAGCCACGGTCACCTGCCCGCAGTGTGGCGGCTCCGGCGAATTGCGTCAGGTGCAGAAAACCTTCTTAGGGGATATGGTGCGCGTCACCTCCTGCCCGCGCTGTGGCGGTCGCGGCGAGATTATTGAAACGCCGTGCCATAACTGCCGTGGTGAGGGGCGGGTGCGCAAGCGCGCTATTCTCACCGTGCAGATTCCTGCCGGCGTACGCGAAGGGCTGCAAATTCAGGTGCGTGGTGAAGGAGATGCCGGGGATTCCAACGCGCCCAAGGGTAATCTCTATGTGGTGCTCCACGTACATGAGCATGAATTCTTCAAGCGGCGCAATAATGACATCATCCTCGATATTAATGTCAATGTCGCCCAGGCTGCACTCGGCGATAAAATCGTGGTCCCCACAGTGGATGGCGATGTAGAGTTGTCGATTCCATCCGGCACGCAAACGGGTAAGGTCTTCCGCCTGCGGGGCAAAGGTGTGCCACGCCTGCGCAGTGATGGTTCCAACTCCGGTCGTGGTGATCAACTGGTCTATATCCAGGTCGCGGTGCCAACCCAGCTTACCGATGAACAACGCCAGCTCTTTGAGCAGTTGGGCAAAACACTCGGTGACGAAATCCGCCCGCAGAGTCAGGAGCGCGGGTTCTTTGACCGGGTCATGGACTTTTTCGCAGGTGAACAAGCGTGACCAGCTGGGTAGAAGTCACATTACGCGTGGATGGGGAAGCCGCTGAGGCTGTCGCGGATTTGCTCCAGCGGTATGGACACCAGGGTGTATCCATCGAGCAGGAAGGCATCCCACCGGATAAGCTGGATGAGGACCAAATCCCGCCGCCTACGCATCTCGCTGTCCGCGCTTATTTTCCAGCCGATGGACGCATGGACGAGACGAAGGCGCAGCTTGAGTCCGCCCTGTCGTACATGAGCATGATGTATCCAATGCCAGTGCCTACCTACAACATCGTCGCGGATGAAGATTGGGCCGAAGCCTGGAAGAAGCATTACCACCCTATCCGCATCGGCAAACGGCTGTTTATCCGCCCCCGTTGGATTGAGGTCGAAACCGGCCCGGATACACTTGTCATCTCACTTGATCCGGGGATGGCGTTCGGCACCGGCACGCATCCGACCACACAGCTCTGCCTGGAAGCGCTGGAAGCGCATGTCCAGCCGGGCATAAATGTACTTGATCTGGGCTGCGGATCAGGGATTCTTTCTATCGGCGCGGCCAAGTTGGGCGCGCAGCAGGTCTTAGCGCTCGATATAGACCCCATCGCAGTCGAGGCGACACTCGAAAACGCTGCTGATAACGGCACCGCCAGCAAAATTGTCGCGCAGGAAGGCGATCTTTCTACGGTGATCACATCCGCCCGGCGCTTTGATCTGGCGGTCGTCAATATCCTGGCGCGAATTATTATCCAGATGTGTGATCAGCACCTGGGTGATGTCATTCGTCCCGGCGGGATTGGCATTTTCAGTGGCATTATCGAAGATCAGGCGGATGATGTGGAAACCGCGCTGCGCAAAACGGGCCTGGAGCCGTTCGCACGCCGCAAGCAGGGGGACTGGGTCGCTATCGAGGCACGCCGTCCCAACGATTAACGCTGGCGCAGCACGAATACTCCCCAGCCAAAGTAACGCCGCCCATATTTCAGATAGGCCAGCCGTCCCAGGTCAACCCATGCCTGTAATTCATCGGCATCAGGGTCATTTGGATGCGCGCGCAGGTAATCACTGACATTTTTCCACTGCCGCGCCACATAGCGATCCCATCCGTCAGGGTTTGCCAGCACCATCTCGATCAGTTCCAGTCCTGCCGCCTCAAAGCGCCCTAATGTCCCCTCAAGATCAAGGAACATCTCGCGCTCGCCATCGGTCAGCAAGGTGTAGGCTTCATCTGGTGCGGGTTCAATCCAGTAAGGTTCGCCCACCAGCAGCAGGCTGCGATCATCTTTGAGCGCTGGTTTCATCAGTTCGAGCGTCCCTGACAGCCCGCCGCCAATCCATGTCGCGCCGATGCAGCTCACAATGTCGAACTGGTGATGCGCTTCGGGATAGTCAGCGGCATCACCCTGCGTAAAATGGATCCGCTCACCTACTTCGAGCGCACGAGCGCGCTGTGCAGCCGCTTCCAGAAATACCGCGCTAATATCCACACCCACACCCATCAATCCATAACGCGCTGCCCACTGGCATAGCATCTCGCCCTTGCCACAGCACAGGTCAAGCTGGCGCGTGCCATTATCAGGTGCGCAAATTTCGCCGAGCAGCTCAAGCTGTGCAGGTGTAAACGGGTTTAAGATTTGGTGATTGCTTTCCGCAATTTCGTGAAATCGTAGTGACATAACTTGAGTGCCGGTCTCATCAGGCTTTCATTGAAGTTCGGCTTTTTGTTCATTATAATGCTCTGAGTCATTTGGAACAAACCAAAAGTTGTGAACGATATGGCACACCTTCAAGGCAAAGAACGCGCGGATTACGTGCAGGATATGTTTGATCGCATTGCCGCCCGTTATAATCTCATGAATCGGCTGATGACCGGCGGCCAGGACATCCTCTGGCGGCGCTTCGTCGTTCAGCAAGCCCGGCTGCAACCCGGGGATAAGCTGCTTGATCTCGCGACCGGCACGGGGGACATCGGCTTTGAAGCGCTCAAGCAGGTTCCCGGCGTCGAAGTGACTGGCGCGGATTTCTCGCTGGGCATGATGGTGGTCGGCAAATCACTGCCACGCGGCCGGCAGATGAGTTGGACTGGTGCGGATGCGCTGCAACTGCCCTTCGCTGACAATACCTTTGACGCCGTGACCTCTGGCTATCTGGTCCGCAATGTCATCGACATCCCACGCACTATCAAGGAACAGCTGCGTGTCCTCAAGCCAGGTGGGCGCATCGTCATCCTCGATAGTTCACCACCACCACCGAGTCTGGTGCGGCCCTTCATTGAAATCCATCTGCGCTATGTCATTCCAACACTGGGGCGTCTTATCGCTGGCGAACAGGGTGCGGATGCTTACCAGTACCTTCCGGCATCCACGCAGGCATTTAAAACCCCGGCAGAGCTGGCACAGATCATGCGCAGCGCGGGTGTCCGCGATGTCCAGTTTAAAACCTTCACCTTCGGCACAATGGCCGTTCACTGGGGCGAAAAATAGATTTGAACTAACGGCTTTCCAGCCGCCACAGGTTGACCGAGGCAGATACAGCATCCTCGCCAGGGCGCGGGTAGGCGGCAACCAATTCCGCCTGTGCAGCCAGGGTTCCCACATCCACGCCGATCAACGGCGCGCTATCCACCAGCACATAGACCACGCCCGCATCAGCCAACGCCTGTTCGATTTCCGCTGTACCCGGCGCTGTGACACAGGTCAATTCAAATTCAGCCTGTGCATAGAAATTTGCGCGGCGGCAGCTATCGGGAAACATGCTGGCGATAATAGTTGCAGCGGGTTCGACTGTCTCTGGCAGCGCGAAAACCGCCTCACGCAGACCATAACCTGCGCTGTGATCGGTGATGTACTGCGTGCGGACGGCATCCGGCAGCGGCAGCGCACCAGGGTCACGATAAGCGATGGTAGAAAACTGCACGAACGAAATCGTGACGACTGCACTCACCAGGATAG
>JAIOHN010000319.1 GCA_019912985.1 Anaerolineae bacterium
TGCTATCCCCGCTCAATGACACGCGCATCAGTGCAGAAAGTGTGATCCTGGAATGGCAGTGGGTGCGCCCACTGGAAGCAGACGAAATGTACGATGTGTTGGTGTGGACACCAGGCGAAGAACCCTGCACGATGATGCTCACCGATACCAGCCTTTATGATCTGACGGAATGGCTGAACATCAACCGTATCCCCCGCTTTACCTGGACCGTGCGTGTGCGGGATACCAACGGCGAAATCATGACGGACAGCGCGCCTTACGCGGTGGTCGATGTGGAAATGCTGCCAGCGCCGACTGCAACCCCCATGCCCGGTTATCTGGATGGCCTGATCAGTGATATGCCGCCCGGCTTTGTGGCGAACCTGTATGCGACCACGAAACTCCACACTGTGACAGTCATCACCTTTGGCCCCGATGGCTATTTGTATGCGCTCGGTCAGGGAGGCGATATCTGGCGGCTTCGTGACGAGGATGGCGATCACGAAGCGGAAGCGTATGATGTGGTGTTCAGCGATAGCAACGGCGAGATTGATCACGCGGTTGGCATGGCATTCGCTCCCGATGGCAGCGATACCCTCTATCTCTCGCACAAAGGGCAGATCAGCAGGCTGGATGACAGTGACGGCGATGGCATTTATGACCAGCGCACGGTCATCATCAGCGGCCTGCCTGCGCTCCTGTATACGCTCCACTCAAACAACGGGATCGCGTTCGGGCCGGATGGCAAGCTGTATATCGCGGTGGGGTCCACCTCAGATCACGGGCCATTGCGGGAGCCATTGGAATCCTCTATTTTGCGGGCAAATGCGGATGGCAGCGACCTGGAAGTGTTCGCAACGGGCTTTCGCAATCCTTATGATCTGGTCTTTTCGCCGGAGGGTGATCTGTTTACTGCCGATAACAGCCCGGACCAGATGGACAGCACACTGCGCTATCTACCGCCGGAAGAGTTGGATCATGTCCGTGAGGGGCGTGATTATGGTTTTCCGCGTGTCTATGGCAATCTCGGTGCGCCGGATGATCCCAGCGAGCGACCGATCACCGAATTTTATACGTCGGCGGCCAGTGCCGGAATCGCCTATTATGATGCGGAGCAGTTTCCGCCTGAATATCGTCATGGGGTTTATGTGGCTCAGTTCGGGTCCGGTGCGCAGACGCTCCAGGATCGCTTGCAGAGGAATGGGTTCTCTGTCGTTTTTGTCCCTCTGACCGCGACCGAAGATGGGACCTACAGCGGGGATTTTCAGACCTTTATCCAGTTCGAGCGTCTCTCGGATACTATCCCCGTGACGCGCCCGGTGGATGTCACCGTTGGGCCTGATGGTGCGCTGTATATTTCAGAAGCTACTCGTGGTGAGATTTATCGCGTGATTTACGCACCCTGAAATCTTCAGGTGGATGGTGTTTCAATGATGCGACCGGGACTGCTGTCGTAGCGCTCGGATGTGCCACCAGCAGTATGCCCACCATCGACTACCACCAGTTGGCCCGTCATGTAACTGGCGTCATCGCTGGCAAGAAACAACACCACTTTCGCAATCTCTTCCGGTTTGCCCACACGGCCCATCGGGAATGGGTCGCCCGCGTGTTTAAGAAATTCATCCTTGGATTCATTGGGTGATTTGCGCCTGTCCCAGCGTTCGACATAGGTGTCTCCGGGGCAGACGGCATTGACACGGATGCCCTGGCGAGCATGGTCCAGCGCCATTGACTTGGTGAGCTGGGCGACTGCGCCTTTGGTGGCACTGTAGGCGGCGGTGCGCTGCGCGCCGACGACCGACACATCAGAACCATTGTTGATAATCACACCGCTGCGTTGATAGATCATGTGTGGGAGTACGGCGCGGCTCATGTAGAAGACACCGCTGACGTTGGTTTCCCATACTTCGCGCCATATTTCGAGTGAGGTTTCCGGCACCGTTCCAAACGGCACAATGCCCGCGTTGTTAAAGAGAATGTCGATACGTCCGAAGCGCTCGATTACCGTCTTGACTACCTGCTGGCAGTTCGCCGGTTCGCGCACATCTAGTGGCAAAAAGAGCGCCGTTCCCCCGGTTTCCTCAATGTAGTGTGCGGTTTCGTCACCTTTTTCGTGATTGCGCGCTGCAATAACACTTACCGCACCTTCCCGCGCGAACAGCGTGGCTGTTGCACGGCCAATACCGGAATTCCCGCCGGTGATTAGAGCGACCTTGTTTTCCAGTTTTCGGGCCAAGTGCTTATCCTCTCAGAACACTGTGATTTCTGAAAAGATAACACAACCCGAGCAGTCTGACCTCTTGCTTGGACTTGATGGGACTTATTCGATTGAAGGCGCGGCGCAGCCGTTCTATCTAGACGCGCCCGTTATTATCCCGGATCTCAACCACCGCTTCACCCTCACGCTCGACCCAAACCCCACAGGGGCCGCCGTGTTCGCTGATGCCGAGTTCGACCTCAGTGCCATCCATGCGCAGTACAGGATGGTAGAATTTAGCGACCTTCTCGGCTTCGGCGACGATGTAATGGCCGATAATCGAACGGCGGAAGCGATCTTTGCTGACATTGGGGAAGCTGCCATGAACCACCTGGCCGTTGAAAAAGAGCACGTCGCCCGGTTCCATAATCACTGGCTCTGGCTGCATCCAATCCGCCAGCGGCACCGTCGTTGGGGTGAAGCTCTCGCTTGTGTTGGCCGGGACATTGCACATGGAGGGCAGATCGTGAGTGCCGGGGACAATCTGTAAGCAGCCGTTTTCCTCGTCGCAGCGGTCAATCGCCATCCAGGCAGCGATGCAGGTGCCGGGTTGGACTTCCAGGTAGCGGTTATCCTGGTGCAGCGCCTGTCCACGCGCACCGGCTGGCTTGAAATAAAACATGGTCTGCACAGCAAACGGCTCGGCTCCAAGCATGGCGGTCATCCACTCATTGAGCCGCGCGTCGAGCATCCATTGCAGCGAGGTCTCATCCCAGCGGTGCGGATGAACCATGCGCGGATACTTCTTGAGCGGGTCGAATTCCTCTGAGACGCCGCCGTCGTCAAAGCCGCCGACGCCCTGGGCGTGTAACGCCATGAAATGCTGGCGATAGACCGCGATTTCATCGGCAGAAAATACACTGGGAACGACTACGAAGCCTTTTTCTTGAAATTCACTGACCAGTTCAGGGTTAATCATCATATCTGCTTCCTCGGGATTGCTTGCTATTCTGTAAACCGTTGGCGCGTTTCCGTGCCGACCAGTTCCGCGACCGGCTGGCCGTCCTGATCGACCCACACGCCGCAGCGTCCGCCCCACTGGCTGACGCCGAATTCGACCTCGCTGCCATCCATGCGCAGCACCGGGTGATACCACTGGGCAACCCGCTCGGCTTCACCGACGATGTAATGGCCGATGAGTGCGCGGCGGAAGCGACCCTGGCTGGTGTTGGCATAACTGCCGTGGACCAGCTGGCCGTTGAAGAAGAGGACGTCCCCGGCTTTCATGAGGACCGGCACCGGAGTCATGCCTTCGGGCAGGTCTACCGTATCGCCCGTAAAGCTCTCCTCCATATCCGCTTCTTTGCTGCACAGCACTGGAATATCCTGCGTGCCGGGGACGACCTGTAAGCAGCCGTTTTCCTCGTCGCAGTCGTCGAGCGCCATCCAGGCGGCCATGCAGGTGCCAGGATTGACCCGGAGGTAAAACTGGTCCTGGTGCAGCGCCTGTCCACGTGCGCCAGCAGGCTTGTAGTAAACCATCGTCTGCACGGCATAAGGTTCGCTGCCGAGCAGCGCGGTCAGCCAGTGGTTGATGCGCGGCTCGATCAACCAGTTGAAGCTGGTTTCATCGGTGCGGTGCGGCATCATCAGCCGCGAGTAGAGCTTGAGAGGGTCGCCTTCGTAGAGATTTTGATTGCGCGGATCGCTGTCGCTGGGTTTTTCCGGGCGGAACGTCATGAAGTGATCCCGGTACATGCGGGTTTCTTCCGCGTTAAACAGCCCGGGGACCACGACATAACCGTCGCGACGGTACTGTTCAATCCATACAGCGTCCATGTGTCAGCCACCTTATAAATTATATTTTCCTGCCTGACCATGATAACACTGTTTGCGCCGCGCGGGCCATATCCCTGATGCGCAAGGATGTGTCTGAAATTTGCACAGCGTGATGGGGACTATAAAAACAACAGCGGACGTACCCGCCTGGATACGCCCGCTGCTATCGCATGTTCTTTGTAGAGTGCATTAATCTTGTTCTTTGGTTTCTCGATACATGGGTACGGCGAAGTCTACAAACTGCGCCCAGCCTTCGCCAGCCAACAGCTTGCGCTGCTCTTCATCTAACACCATCCGCACATCATGACCTTCGGTGTGCAGATCAATCGTCAACAGCTCACTGCCGTCATCGACAAGTTCTTCAAAGCACTGGCGCTCATATCCCATGGGGTTTTGCAGGAAACGGCCCAGACAGCGCTCACAGATTGCGAGCTGATGATCACATACATTACGATTAATTTTTACGTACATCAGTTTGTCCTCCACTCACCGCTATGATTCAACGATAGGAGGTCTCCGGCGCAGGGTACAGTGAACAATGTCACATATTGCTGTTGAAGCCGTCACAGATTTACACGATGGGCGAGACAGGCGTGCGAACCCTGTCTCGCCCGCTGTTTTTCACCCGGATTTAGGGCCAGCTATAGCGTACCGTGTAGGTAATCACCTTTTCCTGGCCCGGCTCGACGGTCACGCGGAACTCGATACTGGAGGAGTCGCGCTTGGTGTATTCGTCGGAGTTGTTCAGGATTTCCCAGTTGCTCCAGCGGAACAATGTCTCCGGCACGCGGATCTCAACCGCTTCGTCGTCTTTGCGGTTGCGCAGGCGGATTTCATAGGTTTCCTCAAGCACATTGCGTCCCAGAATCTGGAAATCGGTCTGCGTGCGCTCACCTACCAGATCGAAGGCATTACCCAGGTAGATGTTGACCTCTTCGCCCTGCGGCGTGTGGTCAATCTGGTTTTCACCGATCAACAGCGCCGCGCCATCGACATCTTCCTGATAAACACGGATGCGCCCGGCGGGCAGGTCTGCGCCCAGGCCGCTTTCCTCATCGGTGGAGAATTCCAGCCAGTTCTGGACATCGGTGATGCCGCTGAGTCCGTAACCCTGGTCTGTGATCTGGCCGTAGTAGCCGTAGAAGCCGGGGCTGGCGTTGTACACATAGTAGGTGTGGGCGGGGACATTGGTGCCGGTGACGAATTCGACCTGCTTGGTCTCGTTATCACCGATGGTCACCGGACGGTTGATCTCGTAAAGCTGGTATTCAAAGAACTCGCGCTGCTCGACCTGTGCGGCAGCGGTTGGCATGGGAGCCATCGCGTAAGCTTCTTCCATCACATCGTAGTCTTGCAGCTCTGGCAGACGGTTGACATCCCCCGCCACCAGCTTGACCTGTGCCTGATTGAACGTCGCGCCACTGTTGTTATTGAGTGTGACCCAACCGTTGAGATCGAGCGCGGTGTTTTCGGCATTGAGGTTGAGAATGTAATCGGCTGACCAGTTGATGCCGCCCGTGAGATAGGTCAGTTCGACGCGCTGCGTCCCGGCCTCGGCCACGTTGAGCAGCCAGCGCAGGGTTGGGCGCGTGATCAGGCCCGATGGCAGCGATGGAAATTCGATATTGACGACCTTATTCTGGCTGATGACATAGACCAGCCCGTCATCATCGCGCAGGATGATCTCGCCACCGCGCCCACTGAGCAGGTCGCCCTCGTAAATGGTGCCATCATCGACGGTCACGCTGATATATTCGTCCAGGTAACGTTCCAGCAGCGCGCTGCTGCCCACCAGATCGTAAATATAATTCTGCTCAAGTACGATGGTTCCAGCGGGGTCGGTCAGCGAGACGAAGCTGACGGAGGTGGGGTCAATGCTGGCGGCAACATCGGTAAAGTCGATGCTGTTGGTGCCTGCATCCAGTTCAAAAGCGCGGCGATCCTGTACCAGTGCTGTCCCCTGATTGTAAATGGTGACGCTGACACTGGTATCCTGCGCGCTCACGGAAGGGATCAAAAATAGCAAAAAGATCAAACAAAACAACAGCTTACGCATGGCATATCCCTCTCTAAAGCATTCGAGTTATGGATAAGACGTTGGTTGCTGCGCTAAAGTTCCCGCTCCACGGTATAGTCGTTAATCTTGAAGGTGTAATTACCCGGTTGGAAGGTGCCTTCCAGGCGAATGGTGCCCTCATAGGGCTGAAGCATCATCGGGCAGATCATGTCTGCCGGCACCTCGCGGAAGATCTCGACAATCACCGTATTACCATCGCGCTGCTGGGTCACCTGTACCGGCAGTTCACAGCCATCTGGCTGCTCACCCTTGATGTGCAGTTCTACCTGGGGCGGCAAAGATTCCATGACGGTCAGTTCAACCTCAGAAATATTCGTATAGGTTTTCATGAATGCCTCGCTGCTGGCATCGCCAGGATAAATCACGGTCGGGATACTGGCGGGTTGGCTGCTGACGCTGACCGGGAACAGCCCCAAGAGCAGCATCAGTAGACGGATTAAAATCTCGATCAAGGATTCCATAACACCTCCTGCTTTCTTCGATTATAAGGTGGGCTGTTGAAAAAGTCTTCTCATGAAAGGGGTGACGCAAAAACATAGAGACGACCTGGATCGGGCCGTCTCTATGATGACACTGCATATTATGGGTTGCGGCGGGCTACATCAGGAGCCGCATCGGATTTTCAATCAATTCCTTGAATGTCTGAAGGAACTGTGCGCCTTCGGCACCGTCGCTGACACGATGGTCAACGCTGATGGTGACTTTCATGCGATAGCCGATGCCCAGTGTGTCGTCGTCTTTGACCACCGGCACTTTTTGCGCCGTGCCGATCGCCAGCACGCCGGACTCCGGCGGGTTGATGATGGCGGCGAAGTGCTCGACATCAAAGCCGCCCAGGTTGCTGGTGGAGAAAGTCGCGCCGGAGATGTCGGTTGGCTTGATTTTGCCTTCGCGGGCGCGGCCAGCCATCTCTTTGTTGAGTGTGGCTAGCGTGCCAAGCGAAACTTTATCGGCGTCACGATCCACCACGTAAATGACGCCACCCTGTGGCATTGCAACGGCCACGCCGACATTGATGTTGTTGTAACGGACCAGCTTATCGCCGTAATAGTGCGAGTTGAGATTAGGGAACTGGCGCAGCGTGAGGGCGGTCGCTTTGACCACCATATCGTTGACGCTGATCTTGGTGCCGCCTTCGGGCAGGCTGTTGTTCAGCTGCTTGCGCACTGCCAGCAGCGCTTCGACATCGACCTCGCTGGTGACGTAGAAGTGCGGGATAAACTGCTTGCTCTCCATCGTCCCGGCGGCGATGCGCTTACGCATGGTGTTGATGTCGATATGCTCGACTTCGGCACTGGCAGCAGGCAGCGGGCGTATGGCCGGGCTGATATGGTACTGCCCGGCGGCTGGGCCTGCGGCGGCGGGTGCGGCTGCCGCTGCGGCGGGCTGGGCTGGGGCTGCACCGGGTGTGAAGCTCTCGACATCGGCTTTGACGATGCGCCCGCCGGGGCCGCTGCCCTTCACCTGGCTGAGATCAATGCCCTTTTCCTCGGCAATATTGCGCGCCAGGGGTGATGCTTTAATCCGGCCATCCTCGGTGACGCTGGCCTGCTGCTGGCCGCCGTTGCTGGCTGCCTGTGCGGCAGGCTCCGGCGCGGATTCGGCAGGTTTGGCGGTTTCTGCTGGCGGGGCCTGTTTCTCCTCTGGCGCAGGTTGGTTGGTCGGGCCTTCGCCCGCTTCGCCGATCGTGCCAATGATCGCGCCTTCGGTCAGCTCGTCACCAGTTTGTGCGCGCTGCTCCAGCAGAACACCACTGGTCGGGGCTTCGACCTCGACCGTGGCTTTATCGGCCTCGACTTCCGCGATCACATCCCCGCTGTTTACGCTGTCGCCGACATTTTTCAGCCAGTTCAGCAGCAACCCATCCATTGATAGGGTGATTTCTTGTGACATGTTTACAGTATCTCCTTCACCGCTTTAACCACCTTGTCGGCATCCGGCAGGGCCATTT
>JAIOHN010000320.1 GCA_019912985.1 Anaerolineae bacterium
GTGCACTATCGCCGTTCGATGGAATGCTGACCGCGACTGTTCCTGGCGGGAGCAATTCGCTGATCTCCGACGAGTTGGTTCCAGGCGACCTATAGGCCAGAGTCAGTGGCAAACCCGCATCCAGCGCCCAGGAAACATCGGCGGCCTCATCATCATGCATCGACAAGACCAGGCTGTCCCCATCAATGCGAACGAGCGTTGCCTGCGCCAGCATCTGATATTGACGATAAGACGAGATCGGTTCGGGGGCAACAGCTTCAATGCGTGTCTGGTTGGCTGCTTCACGGAACTGCATCTCTGTACCGATGCCCACTGTATCGCCAATGGGCAGGTCAGCGGGGAGTTCCTCCGTCGGGATGACGACTTCAACCATCCGCGAGTTAGTATTCAGAGTCATGTGCCAGCCCTCACCCGGCAGCGACGCCGTTTCCGCCAGCCGAGGATCATCCTGTGCAAGCACTAACGGCGCAGGCAGTTCCCCATCAGTCCGAGTTAAGCCAGGGCAGGTTTCCCCCAGGCGAACATGATTCGAGGTCACCCAGCCATCTCTGGTTGATGTGCGGATGAGATACCACAGCAGGCCGGTTTCCGGGTCCGTGATTTCACCCAGGACGCGCACCGTCTGTCCCTGGGTGACCACCTGCGCCACCCGCTCCGCATCATGGTGTGGATCTGCCCTTACACTGAGCAAATCACGACCCATCAGGCTCCCACGACAGTCCTCAGTCGTGGTGCGGATTACCGCCTGGGCATCGCCGAAGGTCACTACTTCAGCAGCAGGTGGAGCTTCGTTCGCTACCGAAAATGCGCGAGTCTCTGTAATCAGGAGGAGTGTCGCGCCATTGGCGATCATTTCCTGGATGGTGAGCCGATCCTTGTTGGACGCAATCGTAATGACCACTTGCGGCTGTTCGCCAGTGTTTTGCACTTCAAGCACTTCCGCGAGATCAACCAGCAGTAGTGTCAGCGCATGGTAGGTCTGGTCGGGATAGGGATAGAATAACTCGCCCATGATCTGCACCCGGTCGCCGGGGTGAAGCTGGGCTGCGGCTTCGCTGCTGATAGGAATGTTCAGCGGATAGGAGAGGTTGCGCGGCAGCGTGCCAATCGGGTCACGGTCGAGCATATCCTCGGTGCGCAGCGGCGTCAGCGCTGGAATATCGACTATTGCGTACTGGCCGTCAATGGCATCCAGATTATCGACCAAGCCCGCCTGGGTCTCCTCCCAATAAGTGAGCGTAAAGAGCTCAGGTGTGAGCAGTGTGCCGCGCCGAATATCATTTTTGGCCGTCACAACTGGCTGGAGATTATCGCCCCCCAACACAGGATCGACCTCACCAGATTGGCTCGGCGTCTGGATTGGGATAATCAGTGTCTGGCCGACTTCAATCACGCTAGAAGCATCAGTCAGATTGTTGGCGCTGAGTAAATCCTCTACACGCACATGATACGTATTCGCAATGCCGAAGAGTGTCTCCCCATCATACACGGTATGGGTCAATGGCACTGGCGTAGCCGGTGAGGTTGGCGTTGGTATCAGGGTCGGTGTCTGGCTTGCAATCTGCGCCATCCACATAGCCTGCTGCGGCTGCCTACCGCTGAGCAACGCGACGGTGATCAGCACCAGCGCTAACACCGCCGCCAGCGTGACCGGCAGACGATAGGTGCGATGACGCGGTTGGCGATCCATGACTTGATAGACTTGCTGCATGTGGTCCTCCTGTGATTCGCGCACGGCCAGCAATCGCGCTTCCAGTTCGTCAGCAAAATCAGCACGCGCCTGGGGGATGGTGGACGCCAGCGTGTCGATCAAAGAATCACCGCTGGCTTGCTGATGGTCAACCACGGTTTCAACCTTTTCCAGTGGGTCTTTATCGTGCATATGGTTCTCGTTCATCGCGTTCATCCCTCTCAAATTCCTGACGCAGATCATCCAGCGCGCGGCTGAGGTGCGAGGCAATCGTGCGCTCATCCAACCCCAACACCACAGCAATTTCCTGATTGCGCAATCCACCGAAGAAGCGCAATGTAATCACCTCACGGCGGCGGTCCGGCAGCTTCTCAATCATCTGGCTGAGCTGCGCGAACAATTCTTTGCGCATCAAGCGCTGGTCAGGCGTTGGATCGTGACCGTGAATTTCGGGCAGTTCATCGAGCGGAATCAGGTCCGGTGACGATGGCGACTGGCGATAGAACTGCTGCACCTGGTTATAGGCGATGCGAAACAGCCAGGCAGTGAATGACCCTTCGCCGCGATACTCGAAGTGATTCAGATGGTGCGCTGCACGTATGAAAATTTCAGCGGTGACATCTTCCGCATCCTGCTGCCGCCGCACCCGATAGGCCGTATAGGCATAGATGCGTGGAAAATAGGCCCGGTACAATACCCTGAAGGCACTCGGGTCTTGTTGCGCCTGGGCAATCAATTCTTGCTCATCCGTCATCAGTGTGTCCGGTATGATCCGCTCTATGCAGTAAAACGCGATTTACCTTGTTTTACTGCATGAGACAGAATATTTGTGTTTAAAGGGGTCAGTTTCCGCGAGAAACAGGCAAGGGGAGCCTGCGGAGGGTCTTGTCTAAAACCTCATCGACGGTTTCATCCACTTTATCCACGACATCGTCCACCGTCTCACTGACCTCATCCACCGCATCATCTACGGTCTCATCAACCCGGTCTACAGCTTCATTCACGGTGTCGTTGACCTGATCTACGACTTCATCGACCGTTTGGTCAACACTATCCACCACTTCGCCCACCGTCTCATTCACCCCATCCACCACTTCATCAACGGTATCATTGACCTGGTCTACGGCTTCATTCACGGGTGCGTCACGGTTGTCATCTGGCGTTGATTCATCCACTGTCGCCACAATCGGTGCTGGTGGAAGCTGCGGGCAGTAGGGCCGACGATCAAGGCGCGGCAGTCGAGGCTGCTCACCGTCCTGAGGCACAAACTGGCAAGGAAGCTGTGCCGGAGGTAGTGTGTCACAGAAAGGACGGGTTTCCGTTTCTGGCAGTGGCTCTTCGCCCGGATAGCGCCGGAACACACAATCAAGCCTATCCTCTAAGCCTTCACGCCCCTGCCGCAGCGACCGGATTAAAGCAAGGCGCGGCACTTTGTCGCATGATGGGAAGGGTTCTTCACCGCAAATGGCTTCCCCGGCCACCAACCGCCGCTGAAGTTCGCGCACTTCGGCAGCTGTCAATGGGCGATTGATGTCGATCTGCCGCTGCAACAAACGCACTGGCAGCCCGCCCAATCGCCGCAGATCGTAAGGCTCTGGTTCACTTAACTGGTTGCGCTGCGCACGCAACTGGGCATTCACGGGAACACGTGCGCGGGTACCGGCCAGCACCGGCACAGTTTCGTCTTCGCCCTCGAGAAACGCCGAGCCTTCGAGCGTGCTCACAGTCATCTCGCCGTCTGCCTGAGCGCGGAAAAGCACAGTCGATCCCATACTGACATCAATGCCGTTGATATTGAAGGTAATCTCACTCGCGCCCTCTGGCGTTTGGACCAGCAGACCGCTTTCCGGCGCTTCGTCACACAGTGAATCACCGATCGCTGAGCGCAGATAAAACGCTTTCATGGGTACATCATCACTTGCTGCGGAGTCATCCTCAGCAGTGGTGATTTCCGCATCACCAAACAGCAGAAAAGTCACGTTCTGGCCGGGCAGTGTCGCGGGGAGATTGGCTTGCAGGCGTAGAATGGCGATTCCCCAGGTGCCTGTTTCAACATCAAGCGGCATCGTCCGCAGCGAATGCAGCAGACTGACATCGACAATATCGCCTGCGTCGTCAAACTTAAACATTGACGCGCCGGGCTGAGCATCAGCCACCAATGAGATATTGCCGTAGCAGGCCTGATTGCGCCCGGTGGGTTGGCATAATTGATCGGCCACATCCAGCGCGGCCTGCACAATCGCCGGGCAGCTGGCAGATTGCGCCACCAGCACCGGCACCACGGCCAACAGCACAAACAGCAGCAAGGCTGGCCGAATGGTATGCGATTTAAAACCCATGCGACTATCCACGTCTCAATCCTTCAGTGGCAGTAGCCACCAATCATCAAAATCAGTCAGAGAGATTCTTGTTCGCAATGATTTTGGTTGGCTTTACGCGAATCAGCAGTTCACCAGGAACGCCATTACGCTTGCCAAAAGCTTCCGCCTGATCAGCCCCCATATAACGCCCCGCGATCCGGCCAGCCCAGGCAATCCGTTCCTCTGGCGTTGGGTCGAGGATTTCCGCCTCGCCCTCAACAATCACAAAGGAGAACGGCGGATGCTCGTCATCCACGCAGATCGCCACATGCGGATTATGCTGAATGTTGGCAGCCTTTACCGATTCATGCCAGGTCGTAAACATCAGGTTGTCCCCATCCATAGCAAACCAGATCGGGGCCACATGTGGCATCCCATCAGGACGAACGGTGGCACACTTGGCGGTGCGTGCTGTATCGAGCATAAAAGCTCGGTATTCCTTATTCGTCATCTTTTCCATATACAGTCCTCCTGCAAACCGCTACTGCTCCGGCACCAGCAGCGTGATTTCCATCGTGTTCCCCTGGATCACCAGGGTTTCAAGATCGTGCTGTGCGCCAAGCTGCTGCGTCAGTAGTTCACTAAAGGTTTCGACCATCATCGTGAAAAAGTCGCCGCCCACCACGGTCAAAAATTCCTCCGGCGGTTCAGCCGCGTTCATACGAATATCACCAATCGAAATCTGGACAAAACCCTCAGCCACATCAAAGGCGACTAAAACTTCTGCTGTGATAAACGCCGCGCCCCCGGTCGCCGTCAACTGTACCTCAATGCCCTCTGGCACGAAATCCACGAATGCGCTCTCAATCGAATCAATGGTCGCGACCCGCCGGTTCACGATTTCCTGAAACTGGCCTTCAGTGATAATGACATCCGCCAGCACCTGCGGCGTGGTGCGATTTCCACCAGGGTTAGGGGTGAGCGTGGCGAAGCGCGGTGCGCTTTGAGCGGATGTGGTACTGGTCGCAGCGCTATCCGGTGTCAGCGTAGGCGGTTGAGTCTCCGGGATGTCAGTATTCGTGGGCAGCGGTGTCGAAGTTGCGCTCGGCACTGGCGTTTTAGAAGATTCAGGTGTCAGGGTCGGAGCATCCGTAGGGACTTCATCTGTGGCCGGTACTGGCGTATCGCTTGGCGTGATGACGTTTTCCAGCACGGCCAGGGTTGGTAAATCGCCTTCTTCAGGAGATTGTGATTGGCAGGCAGCCAGCAGCGATAACAACAAAAGCACGCAAAGTAACTTCATGAACAGTCCTTGACCGGTTCGGCCCACGATAATTGTATCCTTTGTTTACGATTATAAAGGGTAATACAGAGAGAGCGCATAAAGTTTAGGCGGCCTCCAATGATAAGACCGCCTGTTGGATCGAAAAGTTATGGGTCAGGCCCAGTTCTCAAGTCGTTTCTTAAGGGTCACCATAAAGGCGTCGCCGGTTGCGCCATCGGCGATGCGATGATCGAAGGTGAGGGTTACATAGCAGCAGGGGCGAATGGCAATTGCATCATTAATGACTTTGACACTTTTTTCGACCAGGCCAACCCCCAGAATACCGGCTTGTGGCTGGTTTATGATCGGGGTTGCCAGCAAACTGCCGCTGACCCCGTGATTGGTAATCGTAAAAGTACCGCCCTGAATTTCGTCCGGTTTTAGCTGCTTTTCACGCGCACGTTGTGCCAGATCATTGACCGCTCGTGCGATGCCCATCAGGTTCAAATCCTGCGCTTGCCGGATTACCGGCACGATCAGGCCACCATCAATAGCAACCGCGACGCCAAGATGGACTACATGGTGCAGGAAAATGCCTTCGTCAGTCCATTGAGCATTCAAGTATGGATTTTCCTGTAAGGCGGTGACGGTCGCCGCTGCGAAATAGGCTGTCAGCGTCAGTTTCACACCCTGCTTCAGGAAATCAGCCTGATGCGCGGCACGGTGCGTCATTACCGCCGACATATCAATCTCAAACAAAGTGGTGACATGCGGCGCGGTATGTAATTTACTGCGCACCATGTGCTCGGCAATTGCCTGTCGCAGCGGTGTGAGCGTTACCACTTCCCCCAGCGCATCCACTGAGCGTGGCGCAGATTTTGGCGAAGGTGTCGCAGGGCTTGCTTTGGTTGGTGCGGGTGATGAGGACCTGACCGGCGTGTCAGGTGACTCATCTTCATACTCAACAGTGGGTTTGAATAAGTCGCCTTCGACGGGCTGTTCCCAGGCGGGAGTCTCCATCACTGGCGCATCCTGCTGTTCCAGATAAGCCTCAACATCTTTTTTGGTGATGCGCCCGCCATGACCCGTGCCCGTGAGCTGCCCCAGGTCAATGTCGTGCTCGGCCACCATCCGCGCCACCACCGGGGTCACATGCCCGCTGTAAGTGGCCTTCTTTGCTGTGCGGGTGCCATTTGTGTGGGCAGGTCTGAGCGTGACATCTGGCTGCGTATCGGATTCGCCAATTTCGGCCAACAGTGTCCCAGTCTCAACGGTCTCCCCTTCCTTTACGTGAATCCGTATTAACACGCCGCTGGCTGGCGCAGGCACTTCCGTATCGACTTTATCCGTGCTGACCTCCAGCAGTGGCTCATATTGCTCGATGCGATCCCCTTTGCTTTTTAGCCAGCGGCTGACCGTGCCTTCAACGACGCTCTCTCCCAACTGGGGCATAATCACTTTGGTGGGCATAAAATAACCTTTTTCACTTTTAGCATCGGGATGCGAAAATTCGCTGAGTTAATAAGCGGCCAGTTCGCGGATGGCCGTGGCGATCTTGTCCGGGTTCGGGATAAAGAACTCCTGCATGGGATGGCTGTAAGGCATCGCCGGAACATCCGGTCCCGCCAGGCGTTTCACCGGCCCATCCAGATATTCAAAACCTTCATCAGCGATGATAGCGGCCACTTCTGCGCCATAACCCAGGGTAAAGTTATCTTCGTGGACGATCAGCGCCTTGCTGGTCTTTTTGAGTGAGTTGAGGATTGCGGCTTTATCCACAGGCAGCAGTGTTCGTAGATCAATTACTTCAGTGTCGATCCCATCCTCACGCGCCACTTTCTCAGCGGCGATCAGCGTATAGTGTGCCATCATGCCATAAGCGAACACGGAAAGATCGCGCCCTTCACGCGCAACCCGCGCCGGGCCGATAGGCGTTGTATATTCTTCGTCTGGCACATCACCCTTAATCGCGCGATAGCCTTTTTTCGGCTCAAAGAATAAGACTGGATTAGGATCACGCACGGCACTTTTCAGCAGCCCTTTGGCATCCTGCGGTGTCGATGGGATGACGATTTTCAACCCCGGCACATGCGCGAAAAACGCTTCAACGCTCTGGCTGTGATAAAGCGCGCCACTGATTCCACCGCCATAAGGCGCGCGAATCGTCATCGGCACCCGCCATGCGCCATTAGAGCGATAGTACATCTTCGCCGCTTCGTTCACAATCTGGTTGAACGCAGGATGAATAAAATCTGCGAACTGAATTTCACAAATCGGGCGCAGTTCAGCCAGGGCCGCGCCGATGCCAATTGCCACAATGGATAACTCCGCCAGCGGTGAATCGACCACGCGCGCTTTGCCATATTTTTCGTATAAGCCCTGAGTCGCCCGAAAAACGCCACCACGCGGTCCCACATCCTCGCCCGTGATGAACACTCGCGGATCACGGGCCATTTCTTCATCCATGCCGCTGCGAATTGCTTCAATAAGCGTCATCTGGGTCATGGCTTATTCCTCCAGCGGCGCGTAGACTGCGCCTAACGCATCTTCTGGGGCGGGATCGGGTGCAGCCTCAGCCACTTTTTGTGCGGCATCGACTTCTTTCTTGGCACGTTCATCATATTCTTCAACCAGCGCGGGCGTCAGCACTCCCTGTTCCAGCAAATGCCTGCGAAAGAGGACTACTGGCTCTTTCTGCTTCCACATCTCCACTTCCTCGCGGGAGCGGTAGCTGCGATCATCATCGTCCGAGGAATGCGGAACCAACCGGTAAGTTTTGGCTTCGATCAAGGTCGCACCATCCCCGTTATAAGCACGCTCAGCGGCAGCTTTCACCGCATCATACACTTCCAGCACATCATTGCCATCAACCACGACGCCCTTAATACCGTAGGCCTGCGCCCGGTCAGCAACATTGTTGACGGCCATTTGCGCTTCTACCGGCACTGAAATTGCATAGATGTTGTTCTGCACAAGGCAGATCAGCGGAAGTTGATGCACACCAGCCCAATTCATGCCTTCGTGCCATTCGCCCTGGCTGGTAGAGCCTTCACCCAGGCAGGTCAATGCCAACCGTGGCTGCGTGGTATCGTCAGCGTCCGCAAGCCCCGTCTGCTGGCGATATTTGATGGCGAAAGCCAGCCCTGCTGCCTGTGGGACCTGAGTCGCTACCGGGGATGAACCGCTGACGATATTGAGCGATTTGATACTGAAATGATTGGGCATCTGGCGCGCACCGCTGCTGGGGTCATCCGCTTTGCCGAACAGGCTGAGCATGAAATCCGTGGGTTGGTAGCCGATAGCGAGACACAATGCCAGATCACGATAATAGGGGTGAACGAAGTCTACACCGCGATTGATGGCAAAAGCCGCGCCGACCTGTGCTGCCTCATGGCCCATCGCGCTAACGTGGAAAGCGATTTTGCCCTGTCGATGCAGCACCCAGGCCCGTTCATCCAACCGCCGGCTGAGGAGCATGTACCAATAAATCTGCAATAACGTTTTTTCGCTCAACCGTGCCGATGGATGCGCAGCTGCTTTAGTAGCCATCGATTCTCCTTAAATTCAATAATTTGGGGGTGACTTTGATTTTGATTATAGCGTAGAAAACCTTGCAAACGAATTAACTTGTTCGACCTGCACAAAACAAGATCGCATATTTTTATGCAAATTCTTAGAAAGCGGGACTAAAGATACGTCAAAAGTCGGAATTCGCTGCCCGAAAATGATGCTATACTGAGCCCAGAAATTCACGGTAAACAGACATCTGTCTGTGGGAAGCAGGTGCAAGCCATGCGCGCCATGGTCGTACGGTAGCAAACGCGATTTTTCAAACCAGCCAGGGATGCTGAAGGAGTTACAGCAACCCCGGTTCGCATTTGCTATTGTTGATCAACCGACGATGGAGTATGGACCTGTGAAAACGCATTTCGCCGGATTGTGGCGCAATCCGGATTTTATGAAGCTCTGGTTCGGCCAGACGGTCTCCGAGTTTGGGTCACGCATTACGCGTGATGTCGTTCCCCTCATTGCTGTGATTGTCCTTGCTGCAACACCTGCTCAGATGGGTATCCTCACTGTGGCGGGTTCCATTCCGATTTTACTGTTCAGTCTATTTGCCGGTGTGTGGGTGGACCGTGTACGCCGCCGTCCGGTTATGATCGCGGCTGATGTGCTGCGCCTGCTGGTGCTGACGTCAATTCCGCTGGCTGCCCTCAGTGGTCACCTGAGCATGGCTTTGCTATATGTGGTGACGGCTCTGGTCGTGCTGCTGACGATGATTTTCGAAATCGCCTACCGGGCGCTGCTGCCCACCTTGATCGAGCGGAAAGATCTGGTAGAAGGCAACAGCAAACTGGCCGTGACGGATTCATTGGCAGAAATCGGCGGGCCAGCTATCGCGGGTGTGCTGGTTCAGGCTGTCGGCGCGCCGATTGCCATTGTCTTTGACGCGATCTCGTTTGTGTTCTCGTCGCTCAGCCTGTTATGGATTCGGCGTCCTGAGCCAGCACCAGTTTCAACACCCGAGGGGCGTGACACCCTACGCGAGATGATCGCAGGCTGGCGTTTCATCATGCAAGAACCGATGTTGCGTGCGCTGCTGGTTGGCATGGGGATTCGAGTCTTCTTCGGCAGCTTTTTCGGCGTGCTTTACAGTCTGTATGCCATACGCTACCTGGGATTATCCCCGGCACAGTTGGGATTAGTGATTGGCAGCGGCGGCATAGGCGCATTACTTGGTTCGCTACTGGCCGGGTTCGTGGCGCGGCGAGTCGGGTTGGGCCGGGTGTTGAGTCTATCGCTAATGCTCGGCGGGGGCATCAATCTGATTATCCCGCTGGCAGGCGGCCCGCCCCTGCTGGCGATGATGATGTTGATTGCCGGGCAGATTGTCGGTGATGCTGTCTGGTCTGTATACACCATCAACGAAATCAGCCTGCGCCAGAGCCTGGTACCCGATCACCTGCTCGGACGGGTGAATGCCAGTGTGGGCTTTGTCGCAGAAGGTATCGCGCCGATTGGAGCGCTGATTGGTGGCACACTGGCGACAGCCATTGGCACGCGCGAAACCTTGTTCATCGCCTGCGCCGGGATTTTCATCGGCACGTTATGGGTGGTGTTTTCACCTGTTCGCCACCTGCAAAGCTACGCAGCCATCACGACAAGTTCACTGTAAACATTGCCTTAACTCTCCATCACCCTGATGAGCCATTATGGGTTCTGCCGGGGTGATGGAGGCGTTCATAAAAGCGAATATTCATAACTTTGATAATGGACTTATCTAAAAGCGCAAACAAATTTGACAATCAAGCTGGTAATGTGTAGTCTTCGTCGCCAATGGAAATAAGTGAATTCAATAAAGCATAAACGAAGCGTGGTATACACTTTTAACTCACCCAACTTGAACCGGATTGTATCAACTGGGGTTTAAAGGTTATATCCAAATTACATCAGGTCTGGTTATCTTTTATTCTGAGGTCGAATTCACATAACTTGAGAAAAGGCAGATGAGCACGTACATGATTGAAATCCTTCTTGCGGATCATAATCCTGAGGATGTTCAGTACACTCAGGAAGTTTTCAAGGATTTTAAAATCCTCAACCGTCTCACGATCACGAAAGACGGGGGCAGTACGCTGGCTTATTTACAGGGTGAGGGAGATTACCAGGGTCTGCCTACACCGGACCTTATCTTTCTCGACCTTGATTTACCACCCCAAAGCAGTGAAGTGCTCACCGCAATCCAGCAATCGAATGCTTTGCGTGAGATTCCTGTAGTGGCATTGATCCCGCAGGCGAGGCTGGACGATTTTCAACAAGCGCTCGAGAGCGCGACTTACCATATTTTGAAGCCACTGACGATGGAGGCGCTGGTTTCAGTGCTTCAGCGGATTGACCATCTGTGGTTGAGCATCGTTCGCCAGGAAAACTAACGTCTGAAACCAGCGGCGTTGAAATTAGTCCGCCGCTGGTGCTTTTTCCGGCAGCCGTTCGGCCACTAACTCCACAATATCTTTGACCTCTGGCCCTTCACCCAGAGTCGATTGGGCTGTGTTAAACATCTGCATGCAGAAGGGACAGCCCACTGCCAGCGTATCGGCCCCGGCGGCAGTGGCTTCCTGATAACGCTCGATATTGACGGCCTTATCGCCGTGTTCCTCTTCCTTCCAGAACTGCGCGCCACCCGCACCGCAGCAGAACGAGTTTTTACGGTTGCGCGGCATCTCAATGATGGCGTTGCCTTCCAGCCGGTTGAGCACATTGCGCGGCGCTTCCACAACATCATTATGCCGCCCCAGGTAGCAGGGGTCGTGAAACGTTACATTACTCATGCTGTCAGGGTGAGCGCTCATCGGCACGCGACCCTGCGCGATCAGCTCTTCGATCAATTCCGTATGGTGGACGACTTCGTACTCGCCGCCAAACTGGTGATACTCTTTGCCCAGGTTATGGAAGCAGTGTGGACAGGTGACGACAATGCGCGGCGGGTTGACCGCGTTCAGTGTTTCGACATTGGCCGCAGCCATCTCGGAATAGAGGAATTCATTTCCGGCACGGCGGGCGACATCCCCCGTACACTGCTCCTGCTCGCCCAACACGGCGAAGCTCACGCCCGCATGAGTTAGCACCTTGACCAGCGCACGAGCAGTTAACTGCGCGCGCGGATCGTAGCTGGCAGCGCAACCCACCCAATAGAGGATTTCAAAATCCGGGTTTTCTTCGACAGTCGGCACCGGAAATTCCAGGCCGTTGGCCCAACGGAAGCGGTTTTCGCTGTTCTGCCAGGGATTACTGGCAGCGCTCTCCATGCCACGGAAAGCGTTTTGCAACTCTGCCGGGAAGTCACTCTCCATCATCACCTGATTGCGGCGGATGTCGAGAATATCCAGCATCGGCTCGTTGCCGGTTGGGCAGATGTCGATGCAGGCTCCACAGGAAGTGCAGGCCCATACCGCCGACTCGCTGATGG
>JAIOHN010000321.1 GCA_019912985.1 Anaerolineae bacterium
GTCCAGGCAACCCCACCCGCGCCTAACCAGCGCCCACCATTACGATCAGCCAGCAGCCCAAACAGCGGCTGTGTCACCGCGCCCAGCAGTGCGGTGATGCCCAAAATCACACCAATCTGCACAGTGCTGAGCGGCATGAGATTCACGCTGATGAACGCCAGCACAACAGGCCCCATACTGATAAAGGTGTCGTTCGTCATGTGGCCCAGGGCCACTGCCCAGAACAAGGGTTTACGGGGGAAATTCATCATTACCAGCCTTCAAGCAACAGGATTTCGCTCCACAGCAATCATGCCCTGCCGGAAGATGACCTGTCAAACCACAATGGACTGGCGTGGAATCTAAAAGGGTGGACTCAGGTCCACCCTCTGTAAAATTCAGTAAATCCAGGTTTTAGCTGGAGGCCTCTTCAGTCATCGCCGGGGCTGCCGCTGGCGCAGCAACCGTGGCAACACTGTCACAGGCACCC
The DNA here is from genome assembly GCA_019912985.1 of Anaerolineae bacterium. GTDB lineage: Bacteria > Chloroflexota > Anaerolineae > Aggregatilineales > Phototrophicaceae > JAIOHN01. The sequence goes on from JAIOHN010000321.1 coordinate 470, forward strand.
TCTTCAGCGGCGATGTCCGAGCGCACCCAGGAGCCATCATCCAGATTCCACCAGATAAAGCCATCACTGCCCTGCGCCTGCCCAGCAACGGTCATGGCCTGTCCGGCTAACGTCCCGGCAATATCGTAGTTTGTGCCGGGGCCAGTTCGCAGATTCACATTGCCGGAGAGCGAAGTCACAGAACAACCATCCGTCATGCGGGTCGTTTCATCCATGCTAGCCATCTCACCGCCAAGGGCGAAGGGACCAACGATGACCGAGCCACCAACCGCGACCGGGCTATCTGCGCCTTCGACCGTGCCAAACTCATACACGCCAGCCTCGCCCGTGTCGTAGTGTAACATCGGGAAGACCTGTGCAGTCGTCACATCGCCAATCATTACGGCGATATGATGATTCACACCTGTATGGAGTGGAGCCTGGCCGAGGACCATGCCCGGCGCGCCATCGTTATCGGCATGGATCACCAACCAACCGGGGGCATCAATCACTGCCGAATCGACGGTAACGGTGCCATTTTCGTAAGTGCCGCTGTAGTCAATAGACGGTGCCGCGTTGATCGGGAATGTCACGACATTGCCATCCACGGCGACCGGGCCATCCGCACCTTCGACTGTGCCGAACTCATAGACACCCGCTTCGTCAGTATCAACATGCAGCATCGGCCATAGAACTGGCGTAATGTCACCGCTCAATTCCACCATCACATCTTCATTCAAGCCTGCGCTGACCTGCGTCTGGCCCAGGACTGCACCAAAATTCTCGGCGTCCCCGGCATGTACCACCAGCCAGCCATCTTCAGCCGCCAGCACCGAATCCGCGATCAGGGTCGGTGCCATACCTTCCATCATCTCCATGCCGTCACCATGGGTAACGATCTGATCAGCCACACGCATGTGCGGCACGGTCCAGACCGGTGTGGTCGCCACATTGCCATTCACGGCGACCGGGCCGTCTGCGCCTTCGACTGTGCCGAACTCATAGACACCCGCTTCGCCAGTATCGACATGCAGCATCGGCCACAGAACTGGGGTGATGTCGCCGCTCAGTTCCACCGTTACGTTGCTGTTGGCACCTGCGCTGACCTGGGTTTGACCCAGCACCGCGCCAAAACTCTCGGCATCACCGGCATGTACCACCAGCCAGCCATCCGCCTGTGCAACCACGGTGCCTACAGTAAAGGTAGAGCCCGCCAGCATTTGATCGCTGGCATGGATCAGATCAACATTAAATGGCGGGGTAATGACGTTGCCATCGGCATCAGCCACCGGGCCATCCGCGCCTTCGACTGTGCCAAATTCATACGTCCCAACCTCACCAGTGTCGGTATGCAGCATCGCAAACAGGGTGGGGGTTGCTATCGAGGTATCCATGTCCACCTGGACATTGTAGTTCGCGCCAGTGCTCAAGGCAGCGTGACCAGCTACCGGACCCGGTGCGCCTTCCCCGTTATCCACATGGATCACGACAAAGCCGGGGCCTTCGCTGTAAGCGTAATCAACGGTGACAGTGCCATCAAGCGAGACTTGATCGCTCACTTCCACCGCCGGGGTCATCATGTCCTGCGCATACAGCGGCAGGCTGAAGACCGCCAATAACAAAAATACCAATAAGAAACCGGAATACTTCTTCATACCACTATCCTTTCTGCTCTTACCAATTAAAACTGTGTAGTGGGCTACAACAATAGATATGGTCAGCAGAATGGATTTGGATGTAAAAACAGGGGAACATTTACTCGCTGCTCATAAAAGCTCGTCAATACACCCCGAAAGCGGCCAGCAGGTGAAAAACGTATGAGCTTTTGGCGGCGGACCAACGGTGGGGTCAATCAACGCTTCGGGTTGGTAGCTTGTCACGCCAGCAGGAAGGTAATCCATTTCCGATGATTGCTGTCGCAAAGTAACACGACCATCGGGCAGCGCTTCAAAGATCAGCACCGCATCATAGGAGAAAGTAACCTCGCGGTCCCCCCGTTCATAGCCGATACCCTCTATCCCAAAATTACAGTCCTGATTCTGCCACCCACAGTAAATGGCGGAAATAGGGCGCTCGTATAGATAATAGAGGCTGGTCTGCCACGGGCCGCGCCCGCCCAAAGTCCAGCTGCTCTCGTAAATGCCGGTTGGGTCCACCAGGGCAATCGTTGTTTCATCGCCAAAACCGGGAGCTTGTTCGGCGACCGCTGCCAGCACACGCTGAACCGTGGCGGAGGAACTGACCAGATAACGCTGCTGTGCCAGTGCGTTACTCATTGCCAACAAGACCAACACGCCCGCCAGCACACTCACAAATATTTTTCCGGCGTGTCTCAACCGGGTAAGTGCATACAGCAGGGCAATCACGATGAGCACCGCTCCTGCCGGGGTCACGTAATAGGTACGCCAGATATCGCCGCGCACACGTGTAGGCAAAAATGCGGCAAAGCCTAACAGCATGACCACCAGACCAGCGGCGACTATTCCCACATACCAGCGTCCCGAATGGTGGTTCTCGGTCATACGCCACAGGTGCCAGGCACAGATCACGCCGACCAATGCCCCTGCGACCAATGCCAACCCCAGAAATGGCGAATCAAGTTGCTGAAAAGCACGCAGCCAGCCAGTGACATGATACTCATACATCTGGCGCACACTGTTCAGCATGCGCGGCAGCGTGCTCTCGCCGCGCCCCATGCCCTGCTCAATCACAAGGCTGACATACTCGCCTTCGCCTCGGATAAGCACGATCACCATATTCAGCACGAACAATAACGGCACGAGATACCATAATGCTACAAAGCGCGCGACTCGCCGTGATAGTCGCCTCTCCCACCACACCAGCAGCAGTGGCGCGCTGAAGAGCAGCGGATACATCAATTCCTTCAACCCCATGCTGATAGCCTGCGCCAGCCAGATTAACGGCCACAGCCAATAAGACCATCGACTACCACGCCAGGCACGCAGAAACAGATCAATCGCCACCAGGGCAGCAAAGATGGTGACCTGGCTGGATAACGCTCGAAATGTAAACAGGTTGAAATCTGCCGGATACAGAATAAACAGAATCGCACCCAGCAGCGGTGCAAAGCGGATGCCGGGCAATAGCAAGCGCAGCAGGTCATAAAAAACCAACGCCTTGCCCAAAAACAGCAGCAGCATGACGACGTTGTAGCCCACAAACGAGTCCGGGGTAAGCTGATAGGCAAGCACAAAAGGCACATAGTAGATGGGGCGTGTAGACCGTACATCATAGCTATCTCCGCGAAGATGTTGTGCGATGATTGCCCACTCGGCCTGCAAACCGATCATCTTGTGAAATCCAAAGGGCAGCCACAGCAGCGCAACAATCCCAACCAGCGCGACCACATCGACAATGACCGGCAGCCTACGTTGCGAGAAAAAGCGTGTTTGCGTCAAACCACTGTCCATTTTGAGATCGAAAGTTGCATCATGACCATAATGAGGTAGCCAAGCTAACTCACAGGTTCCGGCTCATTCAGCTTCATCACACGAAAGACTTCGGCGTAGGCATAACCCTCCGCTTCGCCGCTGGCGGCATCCCACTGCTTCACCATCTCGAACTCCTCCTCGCCCACCTGCGATTTATGCGCGCGCAGCGCATCCAGTTTGAGGCCATGGGTCGCCGAAACATCGACGGTGAGATTAGGCTGATTCGTGAGCACCAGATAGAGCTGCTGCACCTTATGCGGTTCGTACCCTTCAGCCAGCAGTTCAGGGAAAATCGGACGACTTTCGGAGCTGGGAAACACGGCATAGACAGCGGCTTCACCGGTCGCACGGTGATCGGGATGGTTGATGTAGTTATTCTCCATCGTGAGAATCGTCGTGGGATCGAAAGTAATCACAATCTGTGGCCGCACATCGCGCACCACCCGCGTGAGATCGCGGCGCAGTTCCAGCGTGGGCGTGAGCGTGCCATCTTTGTAGTTCAGGAAACGCACATCGGTGACACCGACAGCTTCTGCAGAAGCGATCTGCTCCAGGCGGCGGATTTCAATCAGGTCGTCGGACTTCATCGCCGGGTCGTTGCTGCCGGAGGAGTTATCGGTCACGATGCAGTAAGTCACCTGCGCGCCAGCTTCCGTCCAGCGCGCCACCGTGCCAGAGACGCCAAATTCAATATCGTCCGCGTGAGCCACAATCACCAACGCGCGTTCCGGAATGAAAAACTCTGCCATGTTATTCCCTTCTATCACACACAAAATCGATCATCGCCCAATTAGAACGATCATCAATCGTCAAATTTAATCCGTGGAGTGGTTTCGGAAAGAAGTACCCACTTTCAATCGCAGGCCAATTATGCCCGTTTTTGGCTGAATTTCAATTTTCTGGCGCATCCTGCCGCAGCAGAATCGCCGGGATTAAGGCCAGCGCACACATGATCGCGCCCACCAGCCCAAGTTCCCCCAACACCTGCACCGTGATGCGCGCGTAGGTATCGACTGCCTGATAAGGATCCACAGCGCCCCCGCCGATTTCCAGCGCCGCCAGCGCATTCACCCGCTGGAGGGAAATCGTCGTCAGCGCCGAGACGCTGATCGTCATGCCAATCAGGCGCAGGATAATCACCAGTGCCGAGGCCACCCCGCGTTCTGTCTGGCGCGCGGCATTAATCACCGCCGCACTAATCGGTGAGAAGGTCAGCCCCAGGCCCACCCCGATAACTGCCATCTCAACACCGATCACCACCCGTGAGATGTCAAACGTCCACGTTTGCCAGACAGCCAGAAAGCCGATAATCGCCAGCCCAAGCCCGCCAACAGTCGTCCAGCGGTAGCCGATGCGATCACTCAACCAGCCGCCGGGGACTGCCGCCAGGGCCATCGGGATAGTCAATGTCGAGAGCAGCAGCCCTACTTCCAGCGCCGCCTCGGTCAAGGCACGCGCATCTTCCTGGCGCACATTAATGAGGATTGGCACACTCACCAGCCCGATCACCAGACAGAAGCCCACAAACAGGTTGACCAACGCTCCGGAAGAGACATTGCGCCGCCGGAACATACTCAAATTCACCAGCGGATAGCGCACACGCGATTCAGCAAACACGAACGCCGCCAGAAAGATCGCGGCCAGCGCCATCATCGGCACAAAATAAACCGGAAGCTGCTGCAATTCCTCAAAGTTGCCAGCGCTGCTGGAAATATCGACATTGGCCCCCAGGCCGATGTTGAGACAGATGAGCGCGGCCACAATCAGCGCCGTCCCCAGGAAGTCGAAACGGCCTTCCGCACGGTACTGCGGCACGTTGCGCAGCGCCCACAGCACCAGCCCAATGGTAATGAGTGTCAGCGGCACGTTGATCCAGAACAGCCAGTGCCAGTGGACAAACTGCACCATGATGCCACCGTAGAGATGGCCCAACACCCAACCCAGCGTATCCACCGCCGCTACCAGCCCCAGCGGGCGGGCGCGGCGCTCCGGCGGGAACAGATCCCCTACCAGCGCCAGACTCACCGGCACCAGCGCCCCAGCTCCCAGAGCCTGCACAATCCGGCCAGCAATCAGCGCCTGCAAATTAACATAAGCGATGTCCGGGCGCTCACCCAGGCGGCGGTAAATGCTGTAGAGGATTTGCGTCGGCGCTTGATTGGCTGTCGCTACCAGCACTGAGCCAGCGATAAAAATCAGCAGGCAGGCGACATATACCGTCCGCCGCCCCACCAGATCGCTCACCCGCCCCATAAACGTCAGGCTGACCGTATACGCCAGCAGGTAGCCGCTCAGAATCCAGGCGGCATCATCCAGCGCCGTTTGCAGCGGCAGTTGCAGGTCGATAATCAACTCTGGCAAAAAGGCTGAAACGACCGTCAGGTCAAGCGACCCCACAAAGACCGGAATACAAATGACTGCCAGCACCACCCAGGGGTTGATGCTGACATGGTTTTTCGCGTCGGTCATGGACTAAGCTCCCGGTGGGTTCAGCTCAGGATCGGCATTGACATCATAAACATCCAGCGTCCATACCGTAGGATCGGTTTCGTCATTGGGCAGGGTGATCACGAAACGCACCGGCAAACGCTGTTCACGATCAATGTAGACATCCACATGGGGATCGCCCTCAATCACCACCAGACTGGCAAGCAGCGTGGCGATGTCCTCCCCACGAGCGACACCTTTCAAATGATAGACTGCTGTGCCATCTTCCAGCGATTCTTCACCCACATATTCCAGTTCAATCAGCGACTTGAGCGCCGACTGAAAGCCGGTGTCATCCGCGATCAGCACCTGGGGATTAAAACCGGGTGCGAAGGCCTGATTGGCCCATTGACCGCCTGTGAGCACGGCATTTCGAAACCATTGCTCGGTGCCAGCGGCGTATACATCGACATCCGCAGGGATACCTGCCACGACCAGCCGTACACTGCCTTGCAGCGTATCCGGCGCAACATACTGCGCTTTAATCTGCCGGAAAAGCACATCAGGACCAAAATCAGTTTGCACCGGATAAGGTGCGCCGCTGCTGAGCACTTCCAGGCGAAATGTCTCACTGGCACGAATGTGATCGCCCGCTTCTGTGACCAGGGCCAGCGGGTCTGGTGGAGGCGCAACCGTTTCAGTCTGGCAGGCGGCCAGCAACAAAGTAAATAGCAGGAGCAAGCGTCGCACAGGGATATCCTTCCACGTCGTTTGTAGGTTGCAACAGATGCACACCAGGGCAGCAGCAAAGGCCGCCATGGACACTTTCACCAGTATAGTACACCTGTGAGCCTATACGTTTAAGGCGAAATTAGGGTTGCAGGTCAAAGGGGTCGCTTGGCTGATGGGGAATATACTCACGCAGACCGGCATTTGCGATCACTTCCAGCACCTGACCAATATTCTCACGTGGGGGGATCAGCGAATCAACGTGAAAAGCATTCTCACCCCATGGTTGATAATATTCACGCATCCGCAGCACATCATTCCAGCCCACCGGTTTCCAGCCGGGGATGTAATGCACACGATCCTGCATGCGCTCCTGCCAGGCCGCATCATCCGAGCAATAACAGTAGATGGGGCAAAAGTTGGCAGTGTGACGCGCGGCGATCTCGCTGGCAACCGTGCGGAAATGATCAAGCGGGAAGGTCGCATCCAGAATCACGCTGATGCCCAGGCCCAACTGCTCATCGGCTTGATCGAGGATGATGTAGTAACCATCGCCCGTGTTTTCTGCTGTCAGGTGATGATCGCGCAGCACCCGCTGGACACGATCTTTCGCAAAAATGGGGATTTCAAGCCGGCGTGCCACTAATCGCGCCAGCGTTGTTTTGCCGCTGCCGGGCATCCCGGCAAATAAGATCAACGTGGGATTCATCGTCTCACCAGTCCATAAGCCATACAGCCTCATTGATCGTAACACAAAATGCGCTCGATTTCGGAACACATCTATTAAACATCTTTGATAGCGTTTTCTTTATCAGTAGAAATTGGTCACTGTGGTTTAATCTCAACCAACTCATCGCTGGTCAAATCAAAAACCCAAACAGTCGGATTGGCAAGGTCAGCCGTGAACCCAATTTCAGTCCCAGATGGCGACCAGGTTGGTTCACGAGCTGATAGTTCGAGTTCTTGGGTGATGTTTTTGATTTCATGAGTGGAAACGTCAAGGACGATAATATCGGTGGGTCCTGTGGGCGGATTAGAATAAAATGCAATCGCTTCACCATTTGGTGACCATTGTGGATACAGTTCAAGATCTGGGGAATTGGTTAAATTGACATATGTCAGATCTTGAAGATCATACAACCATAGATCTTGATTTGCATCAAGTTGTGGGCGTGATAAGACTGCTATGTAAGGTGTTTTTGGAGAACAAGCAGCCCATATATCATACTGTCCAGACAACTGCTGCAAATTCTCTCCTGTATTATCAACAATCCATAATCCGTCATTCGCAAAGGTAGTAAACACAACGTGTTCGCCATTCCACGTCCAGCATGGTCTTTTAAAGGATTTTTGTGGATGGGACACCAGCACCCTGTTCTCGCCTGTGAGGATGTCCAGTAAATAAATATCTACCTTTCCATCATGTTCAGATTCGTAAACGATTTTTCTCCCGTCCGATGACCAATCAAAATAGCCATCATAGAGCGGATTATCAGCGGTCAGATTTCTTGGTTTTCCCAAACGTGGATCAATAACATAAATATCTAAGCTGTTGTTTCTGGATGATAAATACGCAATGTAATTTCCATCAGGTGACCATTGAGGCCAGAAATCTTCATCCTCTGTGCCGGCATGATCGGTTAGCTGACGGTACTCGTTTTGCTCCAAATCATACAGCCAGATTTCGCTCCAAGTGCCATTGCCTCGCACCACCGCTAACCAGTTTCCCCGAGGCGACCAATCTGGCTGACTGGAATTACTGTAGGTCACTTTAGCATCCTGCGAATTACACGATGCTAAAGTGATAATTGCGAGAATGAGTAGAAAAAATCGACTACTCCATCCTACAATCGGAGATAAAGTCTTGTAGAACAATAATCGTATCACGTCTGAAGTGGCAACAATGCCACTGTCAAGTACCCAATTTGTGAAAACAGTATTCTGAGTCAAGTTGAGAAGCAAAAACAGCCGGAGGCATCAGAGTCCAGATCGCTGCATAGCACTGGTAACAAAACGCTGATAGCCTGGCATGTGTGCGGATGTTAGATAGTCTCCATACAGCGGTCTAACTGCCGCCGCCAATTCCCACAGGGGCAGATTCTCTACCGGATGACCTGTTTCCCTTTCATATTGCCGCAGAAATTCCTCCGCGGCTTCGTCCTGACCAATCAGGAAGTATTCCATGCGACAGTACCCCACATCAATACCGGGGTCACCATATGCCGCTTCCTCCCAATCCATAATGGTGGCTATTGAGTTGCCTTGCCACAGGACATTACCAGACCAGATATCCAGATGCAGCAACCCGGGTTGAACGGATTGTTTGCGCTGCCACAGCTCTGCGACGGCGTGCCAGATAGCCGCCCCGTCGGGATATTTGCTCATATATTCCGGAACGGTACCGCGATTAAGGAACCAGACAATTTCCGCATTTCCATTCATCAGAAGTGGCTTGATGGCTGAGTCAATGGCTGTGCTGTGGATTTGTGCAAGGGCCGTCGCCAGTTGTGAAACACCAGCCACCCATGCTTGCGGATTTGTATCTACATCAATGACAATGCCAGGGACATACCTGGTTACAATGCCGGGCGACCCCATGAGCGTACCATCTGCATCGAGTAGAATAGGTTCCGGCACAGCCAGTTTACCGGGATGCATCATCGTCAGTGCTGCGTATTCTCGGCGAGCCTTGTTTTCACAATCACCATTTTCAAGGTTGTAGCGCCGGAAAACGATTTTCTCCGAGGCTTTGTCTTCAAATTCAATATCGATAAGGTAAGTATGGTTAGCATTGTCACCAGAGAACGCTGTGAGATGAAAAGATTTACAGTCCGGAGCGACTTTTTCCAGAACTGCCTGAATTTGCACAGATGAGGGCATGAATACGTTATTTTCCATAAATAATAACCTCCTATGAGCCATTATATATCTTGAAGAACTTTATAAACAACCAAATATGTCAGGTGCCCAATTTGTGAAGATAGTATTCTGAGTCAAGTTGAGAAGCAAAAGAACGTTTTGTATTTTATCCGTTCATTGTTCAAAATCAGAGAATAAAAAAGCCCCGGTCTTGGGACCGGAGCTTGGTGGAGAAGGCCATCAGGCCGAGGGATTGATATTCTGGTTGAGCCGGAAGAAGTTTTCCGGGTCGTATTTGCGTTTCAGTTCAGCCAACCGCTGGTAATTCCCGGCGAAGGCTTTCCGCATCATGTCCTCGCCTTCCTCCTGAAAACCAGCGAAGTTCAGGTAGCGCCCACCGTCTGAGAATTCCTGCATATCAGCGATGAAATCACGCACCCATTCCACATTGGCATCATCATCAGCGGCATCAACCCAATTCGCCTCCGGGTTAATCAGATAGGCTGCCCCGCGCCCCGCATAAGCACTGGTTTCCGGTCCAAACTGCCTCACCGCGCCACCAATCGGCCACAGATCGGTCGTGCTAAACTCGGACGGTTGCTGCCGCGCATGTTCGATAATGCGATCCAGCGCCGTGTCATCCAGGTAGTTGAGGTTCAGCGATTTCCAGTAGTAGCGCATCCCATCAGGATAATCGGGGTCAAACATCTGCTGCGCCTCGACATATGGCATGATGCCGCTCATATCTACCAGCGGCGGGTGGAAATCGCGCAGCGGCTGCAAAACCTGCTCGCCGGTCTTGGCATCACCGGTATACAGCGCCACCGTCAGCACGAAAGGACGCCCGTGCAGCTCTTCAGGGAAGTGCTCGGTGTGCGGAATTTTGCCGATGGCCGCCAGTCCATTCACATCTTCAGGTGCATTTGCTGCGAAGTCCAAATAGAACTGGAGCGCACTTTTCATGCGATCACCCTCGCCATCATGCAAGGCGAACACGAACATGACCTCCGGCCCAACTGGATGCAGGCGCAGTTCGAAAGATGTCACGATGCCGAAGTTGCCACCGCCGCCACGCAGCCCCCATAACAGATCGCGGTTTTCGGTCTCGCTGGCACGAATCACGCGGCCATCCGCTGTGACGACTTCCGCTGCGACCAGGTTATCGCAGGCCATCCCATACTTCTTGCTCAGCCAGCCGAAGCCGCCGCCGAGAGTCAGCCCGGCAATGCCGGTTTTCGAGACCACACCCATCGCTGCCGCCAACCCGTGAGCCTGAGTCGCTGCGTCCACTTCGCCGAGTGTTGCCCCACCCTGCGCCCGCGCGAGCTTCGCTTCGGGGTCCACTTCCACGGCGTTCATGTGCGATAGATCAATCACAATGCCGCCATCGCAGACCGCATGACCGGCAACGTTATGTCCGCCACCGCGTACCGCCACCAGCAAGTTCTGCTCGTGTGCAAACTGAACACTGGCGACCACATCGTCCACAGTTTCGCAGTGTGCGATGATCGCCGGATAACGGTCAATCATCCCGTTCCAGATGGCACGGGCTTCATCGTAGTTCGCGTCACCGGGCAGCGTAATTTTGCCGCGAAGCTGGTTGGAAAAGACGCGCAGCGCGTCCTGATCAAAATTCACCATTAGAGTATGCATTCGTCATGACCTCCTTGTTTCCTTGACTTTCACAATAGCAAGGCCGCCAACAGGAGTCATTGAACTTTGGTTGATCTAGGGGGTTAAAGCGGGTTTATGGGATGCAAAAGCAGGGAAACGAAAAGGGACACCTTTCGATGTCCCTGTGAGGTCGTGCTACTTAATCCGGGTCCAGGTGCCGTTATCGCCACCGGAGAAGCGGAAAACGCCACCACTTGGTATATCAATGTAGAAAGCGCCGCTCTGCTCATACTGAATGGTGCGTTGTGTCTCGTTAATCTGATTCGTTGCCCAACCAATAACACCTAACCAGTCTCCACCCACTGGAGGATTAGTATTATCAAATGCTTGGCGAAATACCCCCTGCGGGCGATACAAACCACTCGGAGGAACACGACTGCCCCAATCCTCTGTGGGACCAGACCAATTATTGTAGGAAATATAGCGATTGCCGTCATTCGTCATGCCATAAATGCGATTCAGTCCGTTGGCATTCACATAGATCATGCGGCCACGCTCGAAATTCTGATGCGCACCTTCACCGATTGCGCCTATAGCGGTGGGGCAGCCGCTGCCGGGCGGCGCATTTTCATTGCCAAAGAACCAGGGAATACTACAGGTAATCGTGATCGGCAGCGATTGACTCACTTCCTGTCCGCCGCGAATGGCTACCAACCGGTAGATCACTGTCGAACCCGCGTTGGCAGGCACACTCACGGGTAATTGTCCAGCCGGCACCACGGAAAACGACTGAACAACCCCGCCCTGCTGGTTCAGTTGATCGATACGTGTCGTATCCGAAATGGTATTCCAGGCCAGCGTAATCACCGTTCCCGGTGCAACATTCGTGTTGTTCGCCCCAAATGTGATAATCTGTGGGAGGTTTGGCGTCGGCGTATTGATGGGCGTGTTGCTCGCAGTCGGGGTGGGAGTCAAAGTAAACGTCGGCGTGATGGTGGGCGTTGGCGTAATGGTAAAAGTCGCCGTCACTGACGGTGTGGATGTCACCGTGAACGTGGGAGTCAGCGTTACCGTAGGCGTGAGCGTGATGGTTGGCGTCAGGGTCAGTGTTGGGGTGTTAGTCGATGTCGGAAACGGCGTAATGGTTGGCGTGTCACTGGGTGTCAGGCTCGCTAAAACAGCAAGAGTAGGCAATTCACCCACATCCTGCGTTTCCGTCTCACAGCCTGCGACCACTAAGAGGACAAGAAACAATGCAACAAAATGTAAAACCCGCGCCATGTTATGTCGCCTCCAAATAAGAGGGAAAACGTCGCTGCGATGTATATCTTGTTTGTAATGATACTCTTATCTGTCGCTGCTTGCCAACATGAGCAGCCGATAAATAGAACCTCAGTACCACCCACACTAACCCAATCGGTGCAGTTAGACATCCGTCCAACACCTCAACCACGGGACATCGCCCCCCGTCCACTGACTCCCACCTATGAACCATTTGCCACCCCGATTTTGGGTACACCGCTGCCCACCGTAACCCCATTTATCTATGTTGAGCCTACTCTGGCACCGGACGCGACCGTAGTCGGAAAATCTGTCGAGGGACGCAGCATCGTCGCGCGGCAGCTCGGTGAAGGCCGCCGCATCCTGATGCTGGTTGGTGGCATTCATGGCGGCTGGGAGGCGAACACCGTCACCCTGATGAACCAGATGCTGACTCATTTTGATGAGAATCCGGAGGATATCCCGCCCGGTCTCTCACTGGTGATTATCCCCGCCGCCAATCCAGATGGGCTGGTACGCGGATTGGAACCTGCGGGCCGTTTCAACACCAATGGAGTCGATCTGAATCGCAATTGGGGATGTGATTGGCAGGCTGACGCTTACTGGCGTGACCAGACAGTCGATGCTGGTGCGCGTGAATTTTCCGAGCCGGAAACCCAGGCGCTGCGCGATTTTATCTTGCGGACTGCGCCAGCGACGGTGCTGTTCTATCACAGTGCCGCAGCGGGTGTTTACGCTGGAACCTGCGGCGGCGATGCCGGGTCGATCCTGATGTCACAGCTCTATGGGCAGGCGGCGGGTTACACCTACGGCCAGTCCTTCAGCGCCTATCCCGTGACCGGCACAGCGGCCACCTGGGTCAACAGCATGGGAATCGCTTCCGCCGATGTCGAGCTGCAAACCCAGACGCAAAGCGAGTTTGCGCGCAACCTCGCCGGGGTGCTGGCCGTCATAGAGTGGCTAGCGGGGGAATGAGGAACGAATCTTTTCCAACAAATATTTCACGTTAAAATTTGAAACTGTATCAATTCTCTGTGGTTAATGGCACCATCAGTCGATTATTAGCATCAACTTCCGCAAGCCAACCTTCTAAACCGGCTCTGGGACCTTCTGACACACGGATATACCACCGCAGGGTGTTGTTGTTATCGTCACACACGGGTCCTCCCAGTATATTGACTATTGTATTTGCAGGTAGGGGGGTTATCTCCCCTCCTAAGTTTCCGTTACCTGCACTACGCAAGAAGCGTAGATTGCTCTGCAATACACGAGCTTGATCACCAGTTTGAAGAGATGAACTAAGTTCATTTATACAATTATCATCAAACTGGTTGGGCAACAAAGCTTGCTCCAGACCAGTGGGAGCAATGAAGTAATAATCAAGCCCTTCAGAAACCCAGCCCTCGGTGCTTGTATTCAGATTCACTAACCACCAAAGTGTTCCAGATGAGCATATTGGACCACCAACAATACTGAATGAATCCCCAAAATCCAGCACAGCAAGCTGAGATGATTCAGCCGATGGTTCTAAACGCATTGAAAGTCCAAGGTCGAAATTGACATAAGCTGATAAACCAAGTTGGAGACGCGAAGGTAGCGCCCCTGGGCAGACCACGGGAGTGATTGTGGGACCGGCTGTCACCGTCAATGTCGGTGTTGGCGTATTCGTTGGTCGCAGGGTAATAGTCGATGTCGCGGTCGGCGGGGTTGTCGTGACCGTTGGTGTATCACTGGGGCGCAGAGATGGCGTCAGCGTCGGCGTTACCGTGGACGGAGCCGGTGTGGCTGTATGCTCAAACTGCACACGGTTGTTGTTGATAATGTTGACTGTCCGGCTGGAAGCGGCCTGCACATCGGCTTCGTTGCGGATATTCAGCACGCAGTCCACCGTGTAATCCTGAATTTGATCTCGCAGCCACACCGCAAACTGTGTGTCATCGCTGAGGAATGAGAAGGCGCATAATTCGACTTCGATCCCATTATCGGAGTAACGCTCAAGCAAACCCGGCAAATCCAACCGATCCTGCCGTTCACATCCCGGTGTCCCGCGATAATCTCCCATCAGCGCGATCAGGTACTTCCGCTCAGATTGGGACGCGTCCGGTGCCTGGAAATAATCCATGGCATTCACAAAGCCTTCGGCATAAGCGGAATCACCGCCCGGTTGGGTTCGATTGAGGGGGGATAGATAATCACTCACGGGCAGGCTGCTGCCAAGTCCGAAATCGACCTGTTCAATCTGATTGCAGGCGCTGCTCATCCCGCCACCCACTTTCAGCAGCGCACTGCGCGTCTGGTCAGGGTCGATCCGAATACCATTCCAGATGCCCGCAATCACATCCTGCGCCCATTCGTAAGCCTGCTTGCCGCCAATCACCTTATTCATGTTCGCAGAGACATCGACATAAAACAGGTAAGATTCTGCCTGCGCGCCCGGTGGAACACGTGTTGCTTCAGAGACGAGAGTTGGTTCAATCTCTTCTGGCTTATCCGGGCGCATCACCAGAACAATGAAGCCAACCAGGATGACCAGGGCTAAAGCAACGATCAACACAGGTATACCGCTTAAATGTAGATTGGTTTCTCGTCCCTTGATCGTACTACGGCTGACCTGTCCGATGTTCTGCTGGACATTATTTTCACCATCTTGCTGGTTGTGGTCAACACGATTATCGGGTGGCTGCGGGTCGGTCATGTAATTCTCGTTAGATTGCTGTGACTATGCTCCATCTTAGCCCGAAACCGTTATTTTGTGAAAGGTCTGCACTGGACTCCGTTTCACCTGTTATAAATAAGCTCTTCTTAAAAAAGTTCATGTTGGAGCCTCAAAATTATGACTGCTTTACCCTTTCGCCAGGTCCATCTCGACTTCCACACCTCACCGCATATCCCGGAGGTCGGCGCGGATTTCAACGCCGATGAATTTATCGCCACGCTGCAAGACGGTCACGTCAATTCGGTGACGGTCTTTGCCAAGTGTCACCACGGCTACAGCTACTATCCCACCCAGGTTGGTACAGTCCACCCCTCTCTCAAGCGCGACCTGCTCGGCGAGATGGTGGAGGCCTGCCATCAGGCCGGGATTCGCGTGGCGGCTTACACCACCGTCACCTGGGATGAACTGGCCTGGGAAACCCATCCCGAATGGCGGCAATTTGGCGTGGATGGCGCAGCAGCCGGGCCATCCCATACACCGCTCAGGCCGGGCTGGAAAAATCTGTGTATGAACACCGGTTATGGCGATTACGTCATCGCGCAGTGCGAGGAGATTATCCAGCAGTATGACGTGGCCGAGTTATTCATCGACATCACGCGCTATATCGGCGGCGGCTGTGTCTGCTCCACCTGCCGCGCGCAGATGATCGACCAGGGCGTGGACCCTGAAGACCCGCAGCAGTTGGCGCTGTTTACCCTCAATGCTGAACGCCGCTTTATCGACCGCTGCACCGCCGCTATCCAGGCGATCAAGCCAGAGATGGGCATTTTCTACAACAGCCGCCTCAATATGGAGTACGATCCGGCCCTGGGCAACCGCTCCGAGATGGATAACTTCACCCATCTGGAGATCGAGTCGCTGCCGGGCGGTGAGTGGGGCTACGACCATTTCCCGATGTACGCTCGTTACTACCAGGATTTTGACGAGGAATCGCTGGCAATGACCGGGCGTTTTCACACCACCTGGGGTGATTTTGGCGGGCTGCGCAACCAGGCAGCGCTGGCTTTCGAGAGCTTCCAGGGATTAGCCCACGGTGCCAAGATCAGCATTGGCGACCAACTCCACCCACGCGGGCGGCTTGAGCCAGCCGTGTACCGGCGTATTGGCGAAGTCTATGCCGAAGTCGAACAGCGCGAACCCTGGTGCGAAGACACGACATCACTGCCGGAGATTGGCGTGTTCACCGCCAGCGGCAGCCGGGGCATGCGCGGCGCGCGTATCAACGGCGGCGATGTGGGCGCGCTCCATGCGCTGGAACAACTGAAGCAGCAGTTCGCTTTCCTCGATGCCGGGTCAGACCTTTCGCCCTATTCGGTGATCGTGATTACCGATCAGGTCGCGGTCGATGCAGAGTTGGCGGACCGCCTGCGTGAGTATGTCAACCACGGCGGCAAGCTGCTGGTGAGCCTGGGGCGAGACAGCTATACCGAGTACGATGACTTCGCACTGGCGGATCTGATGGGCGCGTACTACGATGGCCCTGCGCCCTTTGCGCCAGATTACCTGATGCTGGCCGATGAGATCAGCGGCGGCATCGAGCCAATGCCACATTCTGCGCAATTACCCGGTGTCAAGCTGCGCGTGGAACCAGGGACAACCGTGCTGGCTTACAGCGGCGCACCCTATTTCAACCGCACCTGGCGGCATTTTTGTTCGCACCAGTACACCCCGCTCGAGCGTACCAGCGATGAACCCATCATCATTCAGAAAGGGTCGGTGCTGACGATTGCCCGGCCTCTGTTCAGCGAGTATGGCGAAACATCCAAGCGCGTCCACAAGCAGGTGATCGCAAACTGCCTGTCGCGGCTGCTGCCTGCGCCACGAGTCGGCGCGCACAACCTGCCCAGCACAGCAATTGTGACCGTACGCCAGCAGGCTGCTGATCTGATCGTTCACCTGCTGCATTATGTCCACCAGCGGCGCGGAAAGACACTGGACATCATTGAGGATGTGATTCCGCTGCACGATGTGGAAGTCAGCATTCGCAGCGCCAGCCAGCCGAGCGCGGTCAGGCTGCAACCCGAAGGCGAGGACATCCCCTTTACCTATGCTGATGGTTACGTCCATGTGCAGGTGCCGCAGGTTAATGGTTATCAGATTGTGCAGCTGGTTGGTGCGAGACCATAATCGCTAACTCATAACTTGGAGTCAAAACGAAGGCGACCTCTCTCAGGTCGCCTTTTTGCAAGCAGCGATCATTGTTGGTACAGCCAGAGGCGAGCAAATCCACGCCACGGCAAAGTCAGGCGCGTCACGCAGGGATCGACATCGTAGAGAATAAACAGCGTACTCACCGGTTGATCAGGCCGCCAGTGGCCGGTCTCGCTGACGGTCAGGATGCCGGTGATGGAGCTGGTTTCCAGCATCCAGTACAGCGTGAGCACGCGCATACTGTTTTGCAGTACCTGGTTAGATTGCACGCAGGCAGGCTCGCCCAGCAGATCGAGCAGTTGCCATACCGGCGTATTGGCCTCCAGGCGCAGCCCACCGATCCGCCCGCGATCCTCGTAAATCGCGCCGTAGGTGGTTTCGCCATCTTGCAGGATTTTGAAATCCACCTGCATCAAACTGGGGAAAAAGTCGAGATCGGCCTGTGGTAATGCCTCAGAGATGGTGCGACTTGAATCACCATATCGCGTTTCGCCGGGGATAAGATTGGCCCAGCAGGGCAGCGCGCATATATCGAACCCTGGCCGAGAAGCCAGCGACTCCGGCAAGGTGGACAGCGCCGGACGGCGGAACAGTGCCACCGTAGCCGTCGCGCATACCAGCAGCACCATCCACACGCTGACAACTAAGCGAAACACACGCGCAGTAAACATCGTCTCATGGTAGCACAGCAGGCAAAGCTGCCGCTATAATGGAAACGGCACGAAGTGAGACAAAACAGGGACCAGAACACGTGGCACAACAAAAAGCACCCACACCTCACATAGAACCCCAGGCTGTCCCCCCCGATCATTTTGGCGTCATGATCGCGGCGGTGCTGATGGCGCTTGGCGGTTGGGGCGGGCTGTACGTGTTAGTCACCACCACGCTGCCGCGTGTCGGCCAGCGTTGGCTTTTCTTCATGCTGCTCCAGATCGCTGTAGTCGGCACCGTGCTGCCATTTGTGCGCTATCTCAATCTGCGTTTCACGCCGCTATACTACGAGATTCCCCCCGGCGGTGTCCTCGTGCGCCAGAGTGTATGGATTGGCCTGTTCATCGTCACCTGTGCCTGGCTGCAAATCCCGCGGGTCCTTACACCGGCTATCGCTTTTCTGTTGATCCTGGTTTTTCTGGTGATTGAGGTATTTCTGCGTTCCCGCGAGATGGCGAACGAGCGTTACGATAACTGAATAACTTCCACGAGGTATTTACAAGTCAGCTAGCAGGCTTTCCAACGCATCCACACGCTGTTCATAAGTGTGATGCGTGTAGACATGCGCCTGCCCCGCACCAGCAATCGCTTCACGCTCAGCAGTATGTTCGAGATAATAAGCCACCTTCACCCGCAAATCGTCCGTATCTTGATAGGTGACAATATTCTCACCGGGCGAGAACCACTGATGCACACCCGGCAGATCATCGGTGAGCTGCAATACACCCACCCCTGCCGCTTCAAATGTGCGCATGTTGCCGCCATAACGCATAAAGTTGCCGTTGGGGTTGATCGTCAGTTTCGCCGCCGACAGCACCTTGAGCATCGACTGGCCCAGAGCCGACCCTCGCACATGCGGCTGCAAAACTGGCGGCACCTCATGCACACTCCAGATGCCCAAATCGAAATCGGTTAAGGCCGCCAGCGCTTGCGCACGTTGGCTGTAGAGATTATCCGGCAGCAGTGTGCCGACAAAAGCGACATCGCAGCTGTAGGCCGCACGTTCTTCAGCAGTCAGCTCGTAGGCATGATGAAATTCAGGATCACAAGCCGAAATCGGCAGACATTCCATACGCGGTGAACCCAGTTCCAGCCACTGAATGCCATGATAATAATCATTCACCAGCACCAGATCATACAGCGTGGCAGCAGCCCGCTCGACCGCGCGTGAAAAGACAATCGGTGACGTGCCGGTGGCGTAGATAATCCGGCAGCCGGTGGCCTGCTTGATCGCGGCTAATGTCTCAGCATAAATGACGGTGTTATCCCCCACCATCCACAGGATGTTCGGCTGAAATGCTGCCGCCTGCTGGATAAGCTGTTGGTTGCGGCGGCGATATTCCGGGTTCATCTGGGGGGGGATGCGCTGACTAAGGGCGGTGATGACC
>JAIOHN010000030.1 GCA_019912985.1 Anaerolineae bacterium
TTTAATGATTGTGTCACCCGGCTGAACAATGGCGACACAATTGAGGCTTGCCTGAATGCCTATCCCCAGTTTGCTGAGGAACTGCGTCCGATGCTGCTGACTAGCCAGACCGTGCGTCAGTCACGCATCGACGCAAACGAGGTGCATTCTGCCCAGATACGTGGGCGAGCGCACGTATTGGATGCTATGCAGTCGGCAGCGCGCCCTTATGAGCAGCCCCGGCGCGGTGTATCGCTGCTTCAATTAGGTGCGCTGGCGGCGTCACTACTGCTCGTGCTGAGTATTTTCCTGGGTGGTACGTTGATGGCAGAAAACAGTTTGCCCGGCGATCCGCTCTACAATTACAAGCGCCTGACCGAACAGGTACGCAAGGGACTGGCAAACGATCCCCAGGTGTTGGAGGAGGCATTTTCCGAGCGCCGCGTTATGGAGGTTCATCAGTTGATGGCTTTGAGACGGGTGGAAGATGTCGCATTCAGTGGTGTCGTCGAAAGCCAGGTTAGCACGCAATGGCAGGTAGCAGATTTGTCGCTGACGGTTCCGGATGGCGTGCCTGGAGCAGCAAATATCCAGGTTGGCCCTACTGTTGCTATTGATGCCCGCACTACGCTTGCCGGTGCGCTTGTGGCTGAGGAAATCAGGCTAGTTGAAGATGGGACGGAACCACCGCCAACGCCTGTACAGGAGCCAAATCCGACGCCAACTGTAACACCAAGCCCGACAGCCCAACCGAGCGAAACACCCACAGTCACGCTTACCTTAGAGCCGACTCGAACGCCAACGCCAATGCCCGCGGTGACTCTCTGCATCCCGGCATTGCCAGAGGACTGGATCATTTATCAAGTACAGCCAGGCGATACCCTGTCGAATCTGGCGAATCAGACGAATACCACATTGGACCAACTCATGCAGATCAACTGCCTGTCTGATTCTGGATTGATTGTGTCTGGTGAGAATATCTTCTTGCCCTTCATCCCAGCGCAGCCCACAGGCAGTTTCACTGACGACAACAATGTTGGTGACTCATCAGGAAACGTTGGTAGCAGTGGTGATGATCAGAACGATCATGAAGATGATGATAGTGAAGACCCTGATGAGCCTGAGCACGAAGACGACTAAGGGCCATTAACGGCAGATTGCTCAAGCTTTCACACCCTTTTGCTGCTTTTTCACCCCCTTAGCAGCAGGGCCGATTAGTACCAAAGACCTAGAAAACTCACCGTAACCTCTTTTCGAGCCTGTAGACGGTATAAGCGGAATGCGGGGCAGCAAGCTTTTGCATCCGTTATCGCTGAGTGACAGGCCGAAGGGAGTAATGTCTATGCCGGACTCTATGGTTGATAGATGTGAGCATATCGAGGAGAAACTGTTATGGCGAAGCAGGTAGATCGTGGTAGGAAGCTGCTTGTCCGTACAGCGCTGGTGACTAGCAGCACCATCGCAACGCTGATTGGTGCGCAAAGCCTGGCCTTATTAGACAACACCAAGATCGAAGAGATACTGACGCCTATCGTGCCGCCGACTGAGGGGATTGCCGTCGCACCCAGTCCAACGACGATACAAGATGAGATCACAAATGCTGCGCCGAGTATCGAAATTCTCCATGAGTCGCCCAGTCTCACGATTCTGCGCCATCCCGGCCAGACTGGACCGATCCAGACAGCGTCGAGTCAACCGAGGAACATTCAGCCGCCCAATCCGGTGCAGCTTTCGGCTCCGGAGCCGGTCATTGTACAGGGAGAAGCGCCACCGCCAATTATCATTCAGCAGTCGTCAGGTTCATCTTCACGGACCCGGTCAAGCCGATGATTCAGTCAGTGAGTTTCCGTGCGATGGGCTGTCAGGTCGAAATTAAGCTGGACACCGATCTCAAGGTTGATGCACTCCTGAGTCAAATGCCCGCACAATTCGAAGCTCTGGAAGACTGTCTGTCGCGCTTTCGCCCCCAATCGGAACTGATGCAGTTCAACGCACTGGCAGGGGAGTGGGTCAGCCTGAGCGACGTGCTCTTCGGCAATATTCACCAGGCGAAACATATGGCCCGGCTAACCAACGGCCTGTTCAATCCGCTGGTGCTGCCGGCGCTGGTCGCCAGCGGCTACAACCAGAGTTTTGAGCAGCTTGGCCCGGCGTCCAGTAATCCACCGATGATTGTCGCAGACTGGCGGGTCATTGAGCTCAATGTCAGGACCATGCAAGTGCGGATTCCGGTGGGTAGCGCCATTGACTTAGGTGGTATTGCCAAGGGATGGTCGGCGCAATACATCGCTAACCAACTGGCAGAATACGGCCCTTGTCTGGTGAATATCGGTGGTGACATCGTCACACGGGCT
The DNA here is from genome assembly GCA_019912985.1 of Anaerolineae bacterium. Classification (GTDB taxonomy): domain Bacteria; phylum Chloroflexota; class Anaerolineae; order Aggregatilineales; family Phototrophicaceae; genus JAIOHN01. The sequence goes on from JAIOHN010000030.1 coordinate 2,334, forward strand.
GCGCCAGCGGGCTTACCTGGCTGGCGAATTGATGTTGCTGATCCTGATAGTACAGGTGATCTGACAACGTTATGGTTGCGTGATGTGGCGATTGTGACCAGCGGCGTTGATTTTCGCCGCTGGACAACCGTCGAGGGCCAATCCCGACATCACATCATCGATCCTCTCACCGGAGAGCCAGCACAGACAGATGTCCGAACAGTGACAATCATTCATCCACACCCGCCAACTGCCGAAGCCTATGCCAAAGCTGTCTTGCTCAAGGGGAGCGAAGCAGGCCTTCGATGGTTGGATACACGCTGGCACGCGGCTGGCCTGGTCGTTCGACAGGACGCGGCTGTGCTGGCGACCCACAATTTCGTTACGTATCTTCAGGAAAGGATAGCCACATGAAACGCATTCTCTTTGTCTTATTGGTACTTGTGTTGTTTCTGGCTGCGCTGCCGATGCTGGCGCAGGAGACCGAAATCATTACTTTGAATGACGCGATGCCAGCTATTGATGTTGTCATTACGCTGCCACCAGATACGACAGGCACGATCTCGCTCAATCTCAATGCCGCCGCCGTGACCTTGATCGACGACACAAACACGACAGTCTTTAACGCAGCGGATCCGCGTCTGCATACGCTTGAACTCAATATTGCGCCTAACAGTGGCACCCATACGCTGACAGTTGAGCGTCTCCCGGAGGTGAGCGAGGCGTATGTGAGCATCATCTCGCTGCCTGAACTGCCTGTTCCTGGCAATGCTGCACTGGTGGAAAGTGACCAGATCGCCTTCAATCAAGAGGTATCGCTGCCACTTAACAGCGCAGATCCTGGTAATACGGTCACCGTCAGTGTACCGGAGAATACAACGGGTTTAATCTCCGCCAGCTTTCCTGGTGCTAACGCTACGACTCAATTGGTTGATGCGCAGGGGGTAGTCGTTGCTGCATCGTACAATGGGCATATCGATGGCATGAATGCGGTCCTGGACAGTGGTGACTACGATTTTACCGTGCTGGCAAATGGTCTGACCGACAATGTCGTTGCCGGGCTGCGGGTTGTTCCAGCTGAAGAAAACGGCTTTGTTGCACTCGAAATACCATCTGAAGTTACAGCAGCGACCAGTTCTGGCGGTGACTGTTCAGCGTCGGTAGTAGCTAGCTCGGTCAATCTGCGTAGCGGGCCTGGAACAGGCTACAGCGTACTGGACTATGGCTACCGAGATGAAGTTTTCACAGTCGGTGGCACTAATCCTGAACAGAACTGGGTCGTGATTGAGACCGAGACCGGCAGTGCGTGGCTCTCAGATAATGTCGCTCGCCTGAACGGAGCATGTGACGATCTAACAGTATTCAATATTCCCCTGCGCGAAGCACAGCCCGCTCCAGTGATCGTTGTCACACCCGAATCAGAAGTCATTATCCAATCTGTGCCATCAAATTCCTCGTCAAATCAGTCATCCAACAGCCACCGGGATGACGATGATGATGATGAGCATGAAGATCAGGAACATGAAGATCAGGAACATGAAGATCGCGATGATGATTAGGCTGGTGCGCAGCTGTTGGGCAGGGGAGACTTCTCCTGCCCAACGCTGGAGGAATATAAGATGACAGATTTGAATCGATGGATAGACAGAATAGTTATCCTTTTCAGCTTCGTCATGCTGGGGGTATCTGCCTGGGGTATGTCAGCCAGTGGCGTTTTCGACTTTGCCCTGTATCAGGATGAGAAGTTGATCTGGCATCTCGTCCGATCATCAGGCATCCTTGCCTATGTGCTCTTGATGGCGTCAACGGTTTGGGGACTTTTTCTAAGCAGCCAGATCGTCAAGGAATGGTCGCCTGGCCCGATTTCGATGACCCTGCACAGCACGATTTCCTGGCTGGCACTACTGCTCGGCCTGGGACACGGACTGCTGCTCATGTTTGATGACTACTTCACTTATACTCTGAGTACGATATTTGTCCCTTTCACTGGCCCGTATCGACCTGAAGTGGTCGGCCTGGGGACTCTCGCGTTCTGGCTCTTACTGATCGTGACTCTCAGCTTTCCATTTCGGAAACGGATGGGTCACAAATCATGGAAGCGCCTGCATTATGTGAGTTATGTGGCCTTCGGGTTGGTCACGATCCATGGCCTATTTGCCGGGACAGACGGGGAGCACCCAGGCTTTCGCCTGCTTATCGGTATTAGTCTGATACTTGTGGTGCTGCTTCTTGGTATTCGCCTGGGAAAGGGACAGAAAGTGGGCCAGCGTCCAACTCGTAGAGAGACCACCAGAGAGGCAGGATGAAGAACAGGCGCGTTGTCCAGCATACAAGTCATTGTGGAGTGATGATGATCGTATCGGCTGTGAGTATGGCGCATACGAGGCTTCCTTCAAGGATATATCACTATTTCAAAGCAGCAGAAAAAACGACGGAATCGGCTGTTGCGCAAAGTCGCAATTATCTGGCCCGGATTCCTGAGCGAAGCCCTATGCGAACGGCTTGACCCCCGCTATATAGGTTGCCATTGCGCTGGCACTGCCGATTGACACATTCTCGAAGCCCGCTGCGCGGACCAGGGGCAGCAGCGTTGTGTTGTCGATGGAAGTCATGTCGCCGATGATGAGCGTCAGGAAGGACTTATACAATCCTGGTTTGGGCGGCTCAAAATCCACAATGAGGAGACGTCCACCAGGTTTCAGCACACGGTAGACTTCGGCCAGTGCCTTTTCTCGCAGTTCTGGAGTTAGATGGTGCATCATGAGGCTGTTCATCACAAGATCGAAGGTGCCATCTTCAAAACGGATGTTCTCCGCCAGTCCCGGCTGGAAATCGATGTCCACATTGGCAGCCTTTGCTTTTTGGCGTGCTCGTTCGATCATTTCCGACGCAGCGTCTACGCCGTGAATCTCCGCACTATGTCCATCGCCCTGTTTTGCCAATATCGCCAGGGTTCCTGTGCCACAGCCTATATCCAGCACTTCCTCGCCAGGCTGGATTCTTGCCAGCTTGACCACAGCTTTCATCATCTTCTGCACACTGTTGGCGAAAATCACGCGTGTGAAAATATCGTAGAACCACGCCCAGCGAATGATCCCACCTTCCGTTTCCAGATCCTCTACATGCTGATGCCCGTGGTCTGACGGACCGTGCAGCGCACGGAAGAAGCGGCGTAGCAGCGAACGTCCACCGTACATGATGGCGACGATGACGACGACATGGGCCAGCAGGAAGAGCAGCATACCCCAGCCGAAGCCCGTCAGATTCTGCGCTTCGATATATAAAGCCGCCAGAACGACGATAGCGACGATCAACAGAAAGAGATGCCGGACCAGAAAACCTGACCCGCCTGAACTATGCGAGGCATCCTTGTGACTATGCATGTGTTTCTCCTTGTACGCCATTTATATACCTCCCCACGATACGGGAAACCAAAACGGCTGTCACTGAGCACTTGCCGGGATAAGTTCAGTAATGAACAATAGAGAAAAAGTGTTCATTGTGGAGCAGTTATGTCAGATGAAGAGCTTGATCGCAGGGTACAGCGCACACGGGCACTGCTCAGAACGGCGCTGATCCAACTCGTTGACGAGAAGGGCTACGATGCAGTCACGATTCAGGACATCACCGAGCGTGCCAATCTAGGGCGGACAACTTTCTACTTGCACTATGAAAGCAAAGACGATCTTATGCTGGATCATCACGCCGACTTTGCTTCGCAGCTGACGTTGCGGGCTATGAGCAGTGACGAACTGCTGGGCGATGTCCCGCCGGATGATCTGGTAGCCCTGCTGCAAGAACTGGCGGATCACAAGCAAATCTATTTCGCACTCATGCGGGCGAAGAATATCGACGCGGTTAAACGCGGTATTCAACGGCAGATGGCGGACAACCTGCTGGACAACCTGCGCAGAGCTTACCCAGATCGAGAACCACTGTTTGCCATCGACATGCTGACGAACTATATCGCTGGAGCCTACTTTTCGATGATTGACTGGTGGCTGTCGAATCGGAGTGAACACAGCGCGAAGGATGTGGCGATCCTGCTTCACCGACTCCAGCGAGCGGCGATCCGGGATGCCTATGGAGATGAAACATGATCCGCGATAAACCTCGTCGTGTAAGGCTTGATCGTGACTGTTTTCACGAGTCATGCTTGAAACCGAACTTAGTGGCGATCATCTCTTGCCTGTCGGGACTTCGACCAGCAGCTTAAGGTCGAGGATATTGCCCGTGACCCCGGGCTGAGTGTCTCGAGCTTCCATCACCATTTCAAGGTGGTCAAGGCGCTTTTGGCCTCCTGAGCATTGTCTTTCAGAATACAATCGGACAATCCCTTTTGCGCCTTAATTAATTGCTCAGGCTGTGAAGATAGGCCACGATCAGGCGCAGGTCGGCATCGGATACGGTGCTCGATGGGATGGCCGGTGTCTGGGCTGACCCCACCCGCGCGAAATTGATAATCTCGACAGCGCGCATCGGTGGCAGCGTCACCAGCCGAGGACCGACATCCGGTACCCCTTTGCCCATCGCGCCGTGACACTCGGCGCAGTGCTGTGTATACAGGGTCTGCCCCTGGGCCAGTTCTGCTTCCGACGGCAGCGGCAGCGCGGCCCCAATAATGTTGGTCCGCGCGTAGTCGATCACCACCGCCAGTTGACCGTTGGAGAGGTTCGCCTCGGCGAAAGGCGGCATGGCATTGTGTCCGCTGCGAATGCGGCTCACCAGGAAATCGACCGGAAGCTGGGGGATGTCGTTCAGCGAGGGGGCAATCGCACCGCCTTCGCCCTGCGTCCCGTGACAGACCGCGCACCAGGTCTCGAACAACTGCTGACCCGTTTCGTTTACTGCCGCAATATCGGCCTCGGTTGCCAGCGGGGCGCTCGCCTGACCATCCACCTGATCCCAGTACTGAAGCAACGCCAGCAGATCGGCAATCGCCGCGTCGCTTAGCCGCCCGCTGAAACCCTCCATTTTGGTGTTGCGCACACCCAACCCGACGATCTCGGCCAACTGCGTGCTGGACATACTACGCACGTAGGCATTGTTCAACTGTGGGGCGTCCGCAGTGCCCTGGCCTTCGTCACCGTGACATTCTGAACAATGCTCAACGAAGACTGGCAGCGTCCACGCCAGCGCCGTCGAGTCTACCGTCTGCCGGGCGATGTTCACTGTTTGGGCCGCCGCTTCCGCCGCCAGTATATCAGCCTCAGTTGGGGTCATGCCCATCGCCTCGACCCTCGTCTGCACCAGATCCCATGCGCCGGTCTGGAGCATCGTCACTAGATCATAAATCTGCACTGGTGTCAGCGGGCCGCCCTCCTCGACGCCAAAAGCAGCCATCTCGGTGGCGTAACGCCCGTACTGGACAATGGTCTGCAGTTCATGCGGGTCCTTGCTGGTGATGAAGGGCTGGTTCAGCGCACGATAGACGCCCAATCCTTCGCCTGCTGCCCCATGACAGTGCGTACAGTGCATCGCATAGAGCTCGCTACCATTGGCGAACGCCGCCGCCTGATAGGCTTCCAGGGCCTCTTGCTGGCGGGCCGGTTCGCGCAGGATGTTGACGGCCAGCAATATGGCGATGATCGCAGTAGCGAGCAGACCGATCCACTGCAAAGGGCGGGTCACGGCGCGGCCTCGGACGGATAGACGATGTCACCTGGCTCGACCTGATCGCGCTCGATCAGACTGCCGGTATCGACCAGGACCGTATCACCCTCGAAACTGACCGGGAAGCAGCTCAAGCTGCGTGAGGCCGGGCGGTTGTGTACGCGGCCATCAGCCTGGAAGCGCGAGCCGTGACAGGGGCAGTAGAACTCGTCGTCCGTCTCCCGCCACAGCAGCGTACAGGCCAGATGCGTGCATTTGTGATAGAGTGCCAGAAATCCGCCGTCGTCCTGCCGCACCAGGAAGAAGCGCGCGTTGGGGAAGGGCGTCACCGTGTTGAGTGGGAAGTCCTCAACCATGCCTGCTGTGACCACGCCACCGAAGTTACCCTCCGCCGTTTGTGAGGCCAGGAAGCGTAGGCCGACGTATCCCGACCCCGCTGCTGCTGCCAGTCCCAGCCCGGCCCAGACCCGGCTCAGGAAATCGCGTCGGGGCATCATGGCAGCGTCATCCCCGGCCCGCGCAGCACGCCGACCACCGTCAGCACGAGAAAGGCCGCCAGCAGCAGTGTGAAAATCACCATGCGCACCTCGCCTGATGACAGACCGAGGCGGTTCAGCACGCGGCCATAAATCCACAGTGCCAGCAGAATCAGACTCAGCGGCAGCAGCCCGTTACTAATCCACTCCGGCAGGATAGGCAGCAACTCCGGGAGACTGGTGACCTCGCTGAAGCGGACCAGCCCAACTGCCGCGCCCATGCCCAGCAGCAGGCTCAGCAGCACACCCCAACGGCCTCGCACAGAACGGAACCAGATTCCGCTGCGGTCCTGATCGTCGCGCAGGTAAGGCAGTACGATCAAGGTAGCCACTATCAGTGCCGGAATCACGAAGGCCCCGAAGCTGGGATGAAAGTGAAACAGCAGTTCCTGAAGCCCGGCGAAGTACCAGGCGGCTTTGGCCGGGTCGGGTGGCTGCGCTGGATCGGCAGATTGCAGCAGCGGTGCATCAGTATATGTCGCCCATGCTAGAACCAGCGCCAGCACCACCAGCGCGTAGACGCCCTCGCGGCTGACCAGATGTGGCAGTGTCGTGCGCATCTGCACTGGGAGCGATTCCTGCTCATCTACGCGACGTGGCCTGGAAAAGCGGTCCTTGCGCACGCGCCAGATGTGATACAGACCAACCAGCAGCATCAGCAGCGGGATTAGCATCACGTGCAGGGCGTAGAAACGGCTCAGCGTGGCTGCGCCCACCTCCGGCCCGCCTAGAAGCAGATGCTGGAGGCTGTCGCCGATCAGCGGCACATAACTGAGCAGACTGGTGCCGACCGTCACCGCCCAGTAGGACAACTGATCCCAGGGCAGCAAGTAGCCGGTGAAATTGGCGGCGATGCTCAGCCCCAGCAGGGCCAGGCCCAGCAGCCAGTTGAAGCGGCGCGGCGCATGAAAGGCTGACGTGTAGAAAACACGCAGCAGATGCAGCACTACCACAATCAGCAGCAAATTGGCGCTCCAGTGATGCAGGTTGCGGATCAACTGCCCGAAGGCCACCTGCGTCTGAAGATGGATGATGCTCAGGTAGGCGTCTGCCGGGTTGGGCCGGTAGACAAACATCAGCAGCACGCCTGTCACCACCTGCACGAGCAACAGTAGGAGCGCCGTCCCGCCCAGACCGAAGGTGTAGCTGAAGCTCAGCGCCCGCGCATCCACCCGCGCCGGATGCAGATGCAGGACCAGGTCATTGAGGCCCCGCTTCATGTGCGCCCGCTCTTCACGCGGCGTAGAGGTCATGCTCGCGCCCCTCCAGAGCCTATCGGTAGACCGATGATCCCAACAAGCGTTTCTTTCTTTGTCTCATTCCCTGGCTTCTTCTCCATACATGGCGAGAGGGAGCAAGCCAGCCCACGATGCGATTCGAAGTCTCGCCTCCATCGGATGGGGAGGAGATTTAGGGTTGAGGTAAGATAAGAAGCGGTCATAATCAGCCCGTCCCGTATTCGTCGCGCAGGTGGCGCAAATAGGCGATGACGGCCATCATCTCGTCATTGTTCCAGTCGGGCCGTCCGCCGCTGGGCGGCATTGAGACCCCCAGCGTGTTATCCGGGTGATCTGCTGGACGCCCCACGCGCAGGAAGATGAGCAACTCGAGATCCGAGGCGTACATCACCAGCGGCGAATCCACCAGCCGTAGGCCCAACCCCGGTACGCCCTCGCCCTCGAAGCCATGACAACCCGCGCAGGCTTCCTCGTAATTGCGCTGACCGTGTTCCAGGTCCGCCTCCGTTGGAGCCGTGACAGTCGCATCTGGCAGTGGGGTCGCCGGGGCGCGTTCCGTCGCAGCAGCCGTGACCTCAGGAGTCGTCTCCAGGCTCTCCGGTTGATAGTTGTGCTCAACTGAAAGAAATTCTGCGCCCTTGAGGACAAAGATCTCGCCGGCGTTGATCTGGTCATTGCGGACGCCGTCGCCGCCCATCGCGTTGGGGGCGATGTCGAGCACGCCGTCGCCATCTACATCATCAATCGCCAGCGCATAGGGCATCATATCGTTATTCTCCGGCCCGATAATGAAACGCAGACGCAAATCCTCTGGCGGCTCAAACAGCAGAATGCGCCCGTCCTCATTGGGCAGCACGCCGTCTTGCCCGAAGACAACCGCTAGCAGACCTGCGTTAGGCCGCAGCCGTCCATCATAACCGGTCGGGTCATAATCCGGCGCGCCGTAGAATAAGTCCGCGTAGCCATCGCCGTCGAGATCACCTACACGCAGCGTATCGCCCGCCTTGCTATCGGCCTGATCAGGATAGATGACCACCCGGCGCGAGGGGTCCGGCTCAGCTAGATCAAAGCTCTGCCCGGCAAAGGGATCGTGCGTGTAGATGACCCAGGCTTCGCCGGCCTCGTCGAGATTGTTCTCCGCCCCATCGCCGACCAGCGTACCCAGAATG
>JAIOHN010000322.1 GCA_019912985.1 Anaerolineae bacterium
TCTTCCCCCCATGCACCGAAAAGGTAAACACACACGGATCATGTGCGAAAATAGCCGCCGTGCCATTACCCTGATGCACATCACAGTCAATGATGACGACCCGCTGTGCGCGTCCTTCGGCTTGCATGGTGCGAGCAGCAATCGCTACATCGTTAAATGTACAGTAACCTTCACCATGGTCGGCATAGGCATGATGCGTGCCACCCGCCAGATTCACAGCCACACCTTCACGCAGCGCCATCCGACAGGCACCAATCGTCCCGCCCACAGAGCGCCGCCCCCGTTCCAGCATAAATGGCGACCAGGGAAAACCAACGCGCCGCTGCTCCTTCGCCGTGAGGGTGCCAGTTTTCACCTTTTCCAGATAATCAGCCTGATGACAGCTTAGAATCTGGGCATCGGTCGCCGGATATGGCTCAATCAATTCCCCAGGCGGCACCAGTTCAGCCTGCACGCGCGCTCGCAGCAATGAATATTTTGCCATGGGAAAACGATGATCCGGCGGCAGTGGCAGGACAAAATGATCACAGTAAAAGATTTTCATTGGATGAGTTATCGATTCCACACTTCAGGTATGGTAGCGTTTCCAAAACGCTTGCGCAACTGTGGCATCATTTCAACGCTTTGTAGGCATCCAACGTGCGGACGCGTGCCTTATCATGGTCGACCATCGGCGCGGGATAATTTGCTGGCGGCGCATCCATTTCCCAGGGCGCGTGAATATACCGGTCTGATACATCGCGCAGTTCGGGCACCCAATAGCGAATGTAGTGTCCCTGCGGATCATACTTCTTCGATTGGCTCACCGGATTAAAGATGCGGAAATAAGGCTGTGCATCGGTACCGGTGCCAGCCGCCCACTGCCACCCGCCGTTATTGGCTGCTGGATCACCATCTACAAGCCACTGCATGAAATGCAACTCCCCCTCACGCCAATCAACTAGCAAGTCTTTGGTCAAGAAGCTGGCGACGATCATCCTCGCCCGATTGGGCATCCATCCCACCGCCATGAGCTGGCGCATGGCCGCATCCACCAAAGGGTAGCCGGTCTGGCCTTCCTTCCAGGCCCGGAGCGCATCCCCATCCTGACTCCACTGCAAATCATCATACTCCTCGCGGAAGCTGCGCCGCATCACATGCGGATAATGGTAGAGGATGTGCATATAGAAATCGCGCCAGATCAACTCGTTTATCCATGTCTCGACCGATTCCTTAGCATCTTGATGGGTGGCCTCCTCTGCTGCCTTAAGAGCAGCATGATAGGCGCGCCGTGGCGAAAGCAGCCCCAGTCGCAAATAAGGCGAAATGACCGCCGTCCACTGCGGCTGAGCGAATGGCTCTGACGCAAGGTAGTTGCGTGTCTCCGCATACTCGTAAATCGTTCCACCAACAAACGATGCTAAACGCGCCTGTGCCGCGGTTTCGCTGGCTTCTGGAACATCAATCGTCTCGTCAAACCCTAAGTCTGCCAGTGACGGAATTTCACCCATTTCAAGTTGACTCAGATCACGGAATTTCCCTGGTTCAAAATCCACACTGTTGAGAATAGGACATGCTTTCCACTTGTGCATGAACGGCGTGTACACCACATAGGGATCACCATCCGCTTTCATGACCCCACCCGGTGGCACCAGCGCGACATCACCATAACTACACACTGGAACTGGCAGTGCATCCTGTACCGCCGCATCTCGCCGCCGGGCATAAGGGGAATAATCACGGTTGAAATACACCGCCTGCGCATCGGTTTCCTCGACCAGTGCCTGCAATATATCCACCGGCTTACCATACCGAATTAACAGTCGCGTGTCCTGTGCTTGCAGTGTCTCGTCGAGCGAATGAAGCGCCTGAAGCATAAACTTGAGACGCGGCGCGCCAGTCCGTGGACCGCGCAGGATAGCAGGATCGAAGATAAACACGGGAATTACCGGTTGACCACTATCGAGTGCTGCTTGCAACGCGGTGTTGTCATCCAGACGCAGATCACGCCGGAACCAGTGAAGAACCGGTTTCATGACGATAACGGCTCCTTTTGAACGGCGGACCGGTGGACTGACCGAGTGGCTGGCAGCCTCAAGTGTCGCTGCACATCACGCGCAACCCGCAGCGCCCCCAGTGACACGCCAGCCGTGGATTGCCCTGGAAAAATCGAATCCCCCACCAACCGCAGATTAGGCAGACCAGTGCGCGGGCCACGCGCATTAAACAGCGACGTAATTGGAAAACCGCCGACCATCCCCATGCTGCGCTGGGTATAAAACTGATAGGTGACAGGGGTCCCTGGCAGCAGCAAGTCAATGCTGTTGCGAAACCCAGGGATAGCGTTTTCGATATTCGTCAGCAACTTTTCAGTGTAGTGCGCTTTGCGGGCATGATAAGCCTGCTCATCACGCTCGATCAAATCCCACCAGGGCTGCACACGGGTGTGGGTCGTCACCGTCACCGCACGATGCCCCGCTGGTGCACGGCGCTCATCCCATTCTGGTGACATTGACAGGAAGAGGCTGTGCGTTTCACCAAGTGGGCCATCCATTTGATCTATGATCTGATGGTGATGCGGCAAATCTGGCGGCAGCTTACTGGCATCCACACCCAGATGCAGCACAAAAGCACCCCAACCTGGCTTGCGCGTCACCACTTCCTTACGCAGCTTTAGCGGGCTGTTTGCCTGCAAGAGTTGATCGAGTGACCAGGGTGTGGTGTTCGCGATGACAAAATCTGCTGGGAAGAATGCCTTCTGTGAGCCGTGCCGACCGCGCTGCGCATAGACTCCAGTAACCCGGCCCTGTTCAACCGCAATACGAGTCACACGCTGCCGGTAGAGAATTTCGCCACCGAGCGCTTCCAGCTTCGTCGCCAGCGTTTCAGCCAAACCACCAATGCCGCCCGCCACGTGATAAACACCCTGTCGTGCGAGGTCGAGCGCTGTCGCGCCCCACAGCGCGTTCACATGCTCCGCTGTTGTCTGCGCCGAAATCAAGAGTTGTCCATCCAGAAAGCGTTTGAAGGCTGCATCCTGAATGCCACTGCGCTTCATCCAATCTTCAACCGTACTGAAAACAAACGGCAGCAGGCGCAAATCCGCCGGAAAATTCGCAAGTCCGACTTTCATTACCTGGGCCCATTCAGTCAGATCGGTGGGCGGCCACGGCAGTCCCTGCGCCGCCATTTTCCAGCCCAGGTCAGCCACCCGCCGCTGCGCTTGCCAGAACGACTCAGACTGAGGGAAATTGGCCAATACATCATCGTACGTTTGATTTAGCGCCAGTGTTTGCCCCGGCAGATGCACCATCCAGGCAGGATCATGCCGCTGCACATGCCACTTGGTATCCAGCAGCTTGCCGATGATCGTATGCGGGCCATTAGGATGAAAGCCACCTGCGACCGTCGCCCCGGCTTCAAAGCGATAGCCCTGGTGGTAAAACGTCCCCGCACAACCACCAGGATAGGTATGCGCTTCCAGCACGTTCACAGGATAACCCGCCTGTGCTAGTAACGCGCCAGCCGTTAGCCCACCGATCCCCGCCCCGATGATCAGAATCCGCCTGCTCATGATTTTCGCACCGCCAGGCGTGTCCGAAAATGGCGATACATGAACAGCATTCGCAGCGGTAGCCCATCAAAAATCAACCTGGTAACAAGCCCGGCCCAGCCCGACTTGTGCGCCAGGGTGACACGGTCGGTCAGTTCGATTCCCCCGGCAACCTCACGGAAGATATGCTGGTGCTCCCACAAGGCCATCGGCCCCTCGATCATGCGGTCCACAAAAGAGGTGGCATTGGGGCCGGGTTCGTGACGCGCCAGCCAGCATACCGGAAACGGGCCAAACCACAGCCGAAATTCTAGTTCCCCATGGGTCAGTGAGCTGCGCTCATCCCGCAGCACCTGCACAAAAATCGGCGGCGGGGTGAGCATGGATAACGCGCGTGGATTCTGGTGAAAGTCGAGCATTCGGTCCATCGTCGTGTTGAACACCGAGCGCTTTTCGAAAACTTTGACACCGGTCGCCGTCACTTGCTTGGTAGGCATCAGCTTCTCTATCATTCATAAACATCTGAATGTTATAAAAGATAGAGAGGTGTGATTAATCCTGGTTTAGAA
>JAIOHN010000323.1 GCA_019912985.1 Anaerolineae bacterium
GGTGGCTAGTATCGGTTCTCAAATCGCAATTCGCAGTTTAGCCACATAGACCTTCATAGAACCTTTACGACCCTTGAAATACCACCATGAGTCATTAGAATTAGGTTGAGAATGCAAGTTGGAATTGGAGATTGGCAATAATGAGCAACGAGGCAAAATTTCTTTTTGAACATTTTCGCTCAAATTTGAATTTGATCCGTGCTCATCCTCGCGTCAAAATGCATGATCGTGATGATGTTGTTATGTGCCCCTTGTGTTGTAAAAAGTGGTTTACTTTGGATGCCATTAAAGAGCGTCTGTTTACTATCGAACACGTTCCACCTAAAGCATTACAAGGTACTGGCATTGCGATGACATGCAAAAATTGCAATAACGATCAGGGTAGCCATCTTGATAGCTTTCTTACATCCTATATTAATGATTTCGATGCACTTGCTGGAAAAGGTGAAAATTATGTAGATGGAGATGTATCAACAGATGAAGCGGGTAAAGTTCGCGTTCAGTTTCGTTCCACCGAAATGGGCTGGGAAATCTTGCCTATCCCTGGTGCTTCTCATCCACAACATTTGGCATCGCTTGATAAACAATTTCAAGAAGGAAATATTGATAAAATCCGCCTCACCCTGCGTACTAAAGCCCCTCGTAAGCCAAAGCTTGCCCTGCTCAGGGCAGGCTATCTTTATGCATTCGGCTACATGGGATATGGGTTTTTGTTGAATCAGCATCTTGGGGTAATTCGCTTTCAACTTCAGCATCCTAAAGAAGACATATTCCCGTTGAACGCGATTCATTTACTCGATGAACAAAATGCGCCTGATGGAATGCTTGGCGTGAATGTTATTACGCATCCCAAATGGCTGAAAAGTTATTACATCGTATTTGATATTAAGGCTAAAAATAGCGTATCGCATCGTATAGGGGTAATGCTCCCTGGCCCGAACCCTTACGATGCCAAAGTCTTTATTGACTTAAAAGCGAATGATCCTGAGAAATTGCCTATGACAATTCAACCTTACGATATTTCATTTGAACACAAATTGGAATTCCCTTTTATCGCGCATGATATTTGGCATGAAAACTGAGAGCGTGTTTGCAAAATAGACAATCATGCCGTTTTTACCCTCATCCCCGGCCCTTCTCCCTCAGGGCGAGGGACTTGCACCCTTCTCCCTGAGGGAGAGGGATACAGGGTGAGGGCATTGTAATGTGCATTTACAAACACGCTCTGAGTGCCCAACTATTTACGCTAAACTCAAAAAAGGTCGAACATCTCTCGTATGTTCCCCCTCTCCATCGTTTGGAGAGGGGGCAAGGCGGTGAGGTTTAACCTCACACAAACCCCATCAACCACCCGCCGAATCGCCGCGCCGCCCACCAGCTTAACGCCGTCGCGATAACAGTGTCATCATGCCCGCCCGCTGGGGCATGGTAGGCCCAGCCCTGGCTGGTTCGCCGCATCTCATATGCCAGCAGTTCATGTTTCAGAACGGGGTCGTTCAGCAGCACCACCTCGGACTTTTCCATCCCCAGTGCCAGATGGTCGATCAGCGGGGTTTTGCTTTTCGCGGTGGTCATGAAGCCTCGCACGGGTAGACCTTCTGCCTGTAATGCTTCAATATTCACGCTTCCGATGCTGTTAGCTTCGGCGAGGATCATGTGCGGTTGAAAACGTTCATAAAGTGCTGCCAGTCGCCCCCGTTGTGCTTCCCAGCCAATTTGATTGAATCGTTCCAGATACACCTGTCGCCCATCTTGGGTCATGACCGACACACACGTAAAATCCTGTTC
>JAIOHN010000324.1 GCA_019912985.1 Anaerolineae bacterium
GAATGCACCAGCAGGCAGCGTTGCGGGGACAGTGCATATACCTAAATCATAGACACTATCCGTTAGAGCTAAATTCGTGAGATTTATTTCGCCGATATTGCTTACCACAAAGCGAAATGATACCGGGGTTCCAGGTTCCACATCGGGTCCCGGCGCAGCATCAGCATCCTGCCAGGTGGCGTTATCAGTTGAGACGTACTTTTCAATGTCCACAAGAGCATTGCTACAACTGGCGCCTGGTAACTGCCCACTTTCAAACCCATTTCCACCTTTCACTGCTATCGTGACCACACCTTCAGATATGTTTCCTGCGAATGTGAGAGAGTATTGACGCGCATCTGTAACGAGAAGTGGCAGGTCCCACTTGATGCCGTTTACCCCGGTCGTAGGATCAAGACCAAAACTTACTGCATCTGTCGGACTAAAACTAACGACTTCAAGTTCAGGAACACACCCCACTATCTCAATATCGAAGTGGCTCAAATCAGGTGGAGTACCTGTGCCTGAGACAACATAAGTAAATGTAGTCTGATTGTTTTCAAAGACACGCCCGCCATAGATGACCCGAAAACCGTTGATCAGCACACCATTGCCTGGGTCTGGTGGGATGACAGGGGGTGAAATGTTAACAATAATGCTTACCTGCACTGGGATCACGATGCTTGACTCACCCAATATGAGGAGATTTCCATCGACTTCAATAACATCTCCAACATTCAATTCCGTCAGAAGAGGATCGTCCGGGTTAAACTGAATATTGAGGTTAAAAATGGTAACGATATTCGCATTTACAGCTTGAATTGGGCCACGCAATGTAATGGTTGGCGAAACAATGTTTGAACTGGTTACGACGATAGAATCAGCAATAATGTGATCAGATCCAGGCGCACTGCTGACTTGGCTGATCACTTCCACAACATTACCAACCTGTAGTGTATTGAGGACTGGATTATCGACATTAATCACTACCTCAATATTGGCAATGGTAATGACATTCACGTTGATCGCCTGAACGGGACCCTCAATTACAATAATATTCGAATCATTGGGGTTATCGCCTTGAATACGCGAATCGCCCAGTACGGGAGTCAGCCCAATTACGGATGCCAGAATCATCGAGACTATCATGACCGGAAGCTTGCTCAACATATAGATGCCCTTCGCTATAAGCGGTTATTCCTCAATATAGAAACCGTTTAATTTCGCTCAAGGTTACGAATCAGGGTGATTGAGGCACTTTTTGGGACTTAAGTACTGAAATGTATTACATTGGCTCCTGTCTTACGATGTAACAGATAAAATCCATTGATGTCAGGTAGAAACATATGATGAGGCAAACGATGTGGCGCGCAACAACAATCATAATGTGTGTTTTGATTCTGGTCGTACAGGCAGTTCAGGGACAGGAAACTGTCACTGTACCTGATGTCAGAGGATTAACAGTTCCAGCGGCAGCCGCTGCGCTAAACCGTGTTGGGATTGGGATAGGTCGTGAAATCATTCAGCCCTGGAATACTGAGAGCGAGCTAGCACAAAATACGATCAGCACCCAATCCATTGCACCCGATACTCAAGTTGAAGCAGGAACGGTGATTGATCTGACCATATTGCGCAGCCCCAACACGTTACTGCTTTATGACGACAACGATTTGACCCTGGTCAATCAAACGAATGGTGTAATTGATCTGACAGGGATTACTTTTCAGGCTTCGGATGGAAATCAGGCTGCCTTCGACGCCAGCGCATGGGGAAACAGGCTGCGCAGAGGTCGATGTGCACAGATCTGGTCGGTTCACCGGGGTGGACCAAAAGCTTTGGATGAATGCCGGGCTATTGAACACTGGCATACCACAACCAACAGTGACGAGCACTTCTGGACAGCTGAGGATGGAACTTCACAGTTCGCCCTCACGCAAAACGGCATCGAACGGGGGGTATGCCTGGTTGCAAACCCGGGACGATGTGAGCTCTACCTGACTACCCTTGGAGAAAACTCAGAAGTTACCACCGACCATATCTACATAGCTTATACCCAAGATCGGCTGGCAATTCTCAATAACACTGATGATCGTTGGATGCCTTTGAACGGCCTTGAGCTGCGGAACAACGCCGTGGAACCTCGCGGCGCGGTGATCGCTCCCGCTGACTCCTCCATTTACGCTGAATTGAATCCAGTAGCTGATCTTCAGCGGCTTGCACCGGGCCAGTGTATTCTTTTTACCGACAGCAGCGCCGATACCCAAACGTCACCCATACCATGTGAGGTTATCGCACACTTACAGGTAGGCTCAAGTGTCCGCTTTTGGGCTGCAGATTTTCCAGTCGTGAGTGCTACTGATTCCCTGGATCATACCTGCCCGGCTGCAACATCTGAGGGAATAACTCTATGCATTATGCCACGTTAATCAAAACGACAAGCTCAGTCAGTCTTATATCAATCTACAAGCCAAAGATGTCTATGCGAAGACATATGTCGCTTGCTCTTTCCTCCAACTGCAAAGAAATGCCAAGTTTCATGATCATTTAGCAGCTACTTCTCAGTTTTTACAGCATCCGGCTGGCACCTACGGTGCCAGCACTGCTAAATCCCCCTCTATATCCATCCCCCTTGAGTAAACTTACTCAGGCCATGCACCAGGCCGCACCACACCAAGCCATACTCAACACATGCCCAGAACACATACTACTTATGCCGGAGCGCGTATTTTAGATACTGCCATATCTCGAGTTGGAAACAGGAGTAAATCCCACGGATGGGGCTACAGTATGATAAAATCGCAATGTCCGAATTTGACGGAGTTGGTATGTTGAACATCCGCAATCTTGTCGTGTTCACCACCCTATTCGCCGCTGTGGCTGGTCTTGGGCCAACTCACGCCGCACCAACATTTGCCCCTGGGCATCCGGGCTGTGCGGGCATTACCTACGAAACGCCCCAGACACCCGAGTGTGACGCAGTGATGGCGGCACAGCCCTACCCTGACGTCACGCCTGTCCCTTACGATCTGGGAGTGATTGCGGGGCAGGATTTTATCTATTTCGACGCCGACGAAGTCCCACTCTACAATGCGCCTGACGGCAAAGAGATGGAAACCTTCACTGCTGGACGAAGCAGCTATGTCAACGTGCTTCAGGTATCCGGTGATTGGGCGGAGATTCGCTACGGTCGCTGGGCATCGCTTGAAAATGCGCACTTTGCCGAACCCTCGACCTTTACCGGTGTCACGATCAATCACATGGACATGCCCTTCGCCTGGGCAATCTACGACGGCTGCACCTCCCTCACGCCGGGCGGCCCACGTAACTGCTGGCAATCAGGATCGTTCCAACGCTATGATCTGATGAACATCTATGCGACGGTGACGGTTGATGAGTTGGACTGGCATCTGGTCGGGCCGCAGCAGTGGACGGTGCAGACCAACCTCAGCATTGTGTACCCTACCCCACCCACCGTTTTTAGCTGGCGCTGGGTCGGCGTAAGCACCTACGAGCAGAACCTGGTCGCCTACGAAGGCGAGCGACCAGTGATGGCAACCCTGGTTTCGACAGGCAACATGGATGAGGAAAAATGGCGCACCGATGCCGGTGTATGGGAGGTCGAGCTGTTCTGGGAAGTGGGGCCAATGGAAGGTGCAGCCGGTAGTGACAATTTCTATGCGCTGGATAAAGTGCCGTACCACATGTACTTCAACTGGCGTGAGGCGCTTCACGGCGTCTACTGGCACGACAACTTTGGCTATTACTGGTCGCACGGCTGCGTCAATCTCAGTGTCAGCGACGCGAAATGGCTGTGGGACAACTGGGTTATCCTAGGTACGCGCGTATACGTGTATGACGAAAAGCGAGGTCAGGTGACAGAGTAATGGAACGATTACTCGTATACGGCTGTGGTGCAATAAGACTGTAAGAACCTGTGCGTTACTTCATCCCTGCTGATTTTCGTGGTCCACAACAGCAGAGTATGGCACGTCCTGATTTGACTACGCTACAAAAATCCAAGGCCATCTCGAAAGCTATCCCACCCCAAGTGCAGACTACATGGAACATGAGGGCGAAAAGTCTCAACGATATCCAACTACGTGAGACCGAGCCCCGCCACCCCTTGACAGCCACTTTTCCGACCAAGATAAAGGCTGTTAGGGTTCACCAAAGAAGGCCGTCGCTATCCCCCTCCCCCGCATGATCTGGTGAACGCGCCATTCGGAGATACTAAACTCTGTGATTGATACCTGAAAGACCTGGAGCGCTTTGCGCTTCGTAGCTTCGGGGTTAACGCCTGCCTCACACTACTAAGGCGTGAGGCAGTTTATTTCTACGCATTTCGACGCGAGCTGTGATGAAGAATGCCGTATCACAATCTCAACTCACAGCTTGCAAAAGCTATAATCACAACGCTTCGAAAGCGGGTGCATCAATAGTAACTTCGCCTCCAGAGACCCCGCTGCGGAACATCCCATCCATGATCAGCTGGTTCATGTAGATTCCGCGCAAATCAATTGGGGAGGGTCCTCCCTTGCGAACGGCATCTACAAAGATGCGTGCCTGAGGCAAAAAATGATGTATCCGCATCGGTTCGCTGAGATCCGGGATCTGAGGCTGAACATCGGTCATAGTGCCAAATTCATCTCGGAATAATGTCAGTTTGGGGCTGAGTTGCAGCCCGCCACAATCGCCCAGCAGAATACTCGGCCCCAAACTATCGGCATGTGCGACCCAGTAGGTTACAAAATGGAGCACCATGCCGTTTTCAAAGCGAACAAACGCCGTGCCGAAATCTTCAACATTCACGTCTGCCGGATTGTGGCCCCAATCACCAAGGACATTCGGAATGGTATTGCCGAGTCGATAGCTCACCATCGCACTTACGCTCACGGGCCGAGGGCTATCAGTCAGAAACATAAGCGTATCCAGGCTATAACAACCGATGTCCACGACGGGACCTGCACCTGCCAATTCACGTCGCAAAAAGGTGCCACCAGGAATACCGTGTCTTCGTCCCCCAACCATTTGGGCGTAATAGATTTCACCCAGTGTACCCGACTCCACAATATGGCGGGCTGTCTGGACTTCGGGCTGCCACCGCTGCCAGAAACCCGTGTGCAGAATTTTGTCGCTTTCGTTTGCCGCCCGGATCATGGCAATCGCGTCATCGAGGGTAGCAGCGAGTGGCTTTTCTACCAGCACATGTTTATTAGCTTTCAGCGCATCGACTGTCGGCTGGCGATGTGCCTGGTTATAAGTGCAGACACTGACTGCATCAATTTCATCGAGGGCAAGAAGATCTTGATGATTCTCAAAAAATTGAGGAATATCCCACTCCCTGGCAAATTCCTCGGCTTTGCCGGGGATAATATCCGCTACAGCAACCACTTTTACATCTGGAACTCGCTGATAGGCCATTACGTGGTGACGGGCAATAGCCCCTGCACCAATAATACCGACTCGGGTCAATGTGGTCATTTTTTATTATCCAATCCACGATCTAAAAGCGAAATTCGCAATTGGTACGAGCAGCAGTGTAGATGCCTTCCAGTAATTCTGTCAGATTACAACCATCCGTTACCGTAATGGTAGGCGAGGTGCCATGTAAGCAGGCACTCACCCACTGCTCGAATGGCATCGGCAGAGCATCAGGAAGACGAGTCGGCTCGATATAGGGTAAATCATTTGCTGGATAATGCTGAATTTGGGCGTTCTGGCTGGAAAGTACTAACTGATTGCGAGTCCCAACACGTCCAATATAGCCTTCGGTACCATAAATTTCGAGCGGATTCGGCCCGGCACGGTGAACCCACGAGACATCCAGAATACCAAGCGCGCCGCTTTCGAACTCGATTACCGCTACACAGTTGTCATCAATATCGTAGGCGCCACTGAAATTTTGCACACGAGCGATCACACTAACTGGTCTGCCGAGAAACCAGCGCATAATGTCCACGGTGTGGCAACCAAGATCGAACAATGCACCGCCGCCAGCTAATGAAGCATCGCCAAACCAGGCACTGCCATCATGAAACCAGTGATCAAGCGAAGCACTATGGGCAATACGCGCCCGCATCAGCGTAATTTTCCCTAACAAACCTTGATCCAGAACATTCTTGATAAACAACGTTTCTGATCGGGTGCGGGTAGGTAAGGAGACCACGCATTGGACGCCACTTGACTGCACCGCCTGCACAACGCGGTCCGCATCGGCTTTGGTTACAGTCAGTGCTTTTTCAGTAAAAATGTGCTTGTGGTATTGGGCAGCGGCTAATAAAAGTTCGGTGTGTTGCACGGTGGGTGCATTGATTAATACAGCATCAATGTCATCGCGCTCGAGCACCGCCGTGAGATCACGCTCGTAAGATACGTTGTAGGAATTGGCGGCATCCATGCCTCGTTTTTCATCATCATCCCAGATACATTGGATGGTCGCTTCAGGATGTGCAAGCACCTGACGCGCATAATCGTTGGCATGAACATGGGCGAAGCTTAGCATCGCAATACGTAACATATAGTAATTCCCCCTGAAACAATATTTAAATAAACTGTTTACGCCAATGCGTAAACCACTACTCTTTCAATGTGGTACGGATATGTTTTTTTGCTCCACACGACTCGCGGACGACCAGATTTGTCGGTACCTCAACGTGACGGACGTTCCCACCATGCCCCTCAATACGCTGGATAATAATCTCTACAGCACGTAGGCCGATGTCCCGGCAAGACTGCGACACGGTCGTCAGGAGGGGGTGGGTATGTGCTGTCAGACGCAAATTGTCGAACCCCACCAATGCCAAATCTTCAGGTATATCCAGGTCCAACTGCTGAGCAGCCTTGAGAATCTGGAGCGCCTCATTATCGTGAGAGGCGACAATCGCATCCGGGCGATTGGGTTGCGACAGAAAATCTATATAAGCATCAGATTCGCCATTTGAGCTTTTGGTGCGCTTACAGAGCAGCGTCTCATCGAATGGCAGTCCGTATTCTTCGAGCGCGCGACGGTATCCATTGAGGCGATCCCTGACAGATGTCGTGGCGAAAGTCCCCAAGTGCCAATAGCAAAAACCAATCCGGCTGTGACCAAGAATAATCAGATGTTCTGTGGAGCGATAGGCTCCACCAAAATTATCCGAAACCACGTAATCGCTATCAAGATCAGGAAAATAGCGATCAATAAGCACGAATGGGATACCCTTTGCTTTGAGGCCCCAAATTGCTTCATCGTAAGTTATATCACTGAGCGGATAGATAATAAGACCGGCAACGCCATCTGCGAGGAGATGATTAATATCATGGGTTTGTTGCTCAGCACTTTCTTCGGTGTAGGCAAAGCTCACTTGATAGCCCCGTGATTTGGCTGCGTATTCAACGCCACGTAGAATATCCAGGTCAAGTTCACTACCTGCATAGCTGAGAAGTAATCCTATACGCTTACTTTCAGGGAGCTTCTCCTTGCTATGGTTGGCTCGCTCAGATATTGGGCGAACGAATGTACCACGCCCCTGAACGCGATCCAGTAAACCCTCTGAAACAAGTGCTGTCATCGCTTGCCGAACCGTACCTCGGCTAATACTGTATTTTTCTGCCAATTCCAGCTCGGTTGGCAAACGCGTCCCTGCGGGCAAGCTCCCATCGAGGATTTTTACACGATAGTATGAAGTTAGTTGATCAGAGAGTGTTTCGTCGTTGTCCCGGTTAATTATGGACACGTAAAACCCTTTAAGTGATTCAAATACCGTACAAATTGTTGGATATTCTGTACAAATGCTACTCAGTCTTGTGAGTGATGTCAAGCAATGAATGACATAACCATTAAGAGATTTGGCGCTTTTTCGAGCGATTTCCCAGGCTAATTTCCGATTTATCTCTCCAAAATTCGGTCATTCGGATAATTTTCTTCTTATTTGCACAGCAGAATACTTGACAAACTACTAGACGTATCGCTACTATTTGTTCATACTTTGTACAGTACAAATGTTACGGAAATTGGTTTTTATATTTCATTTGCTCATCAGCAGGTAAACCTGATGGATCTGTATCTAAAAAATACCCTGCAGGAGGAAGGGTGCCAGTGTAAGTATATAAAGTGTTCATAACTATTAAATTTAGGAGAGGTATATGCGTTTCAAAAGTCACTCCAAGCAATTGTTTCGCTATTTCCTTGTCTCCGCGATCACCTTCTTTGTAGCCGCATCCACATTCTTACCAGGTGTTACCGCACAAGGGGAGCTGCCTGTCCCACGTGAAGAAACCATCTTCATGGAAGACACGCCAGGTCCTTTTACCGCTTTTGATAGTTTCAATACCCGTATTCCAAATGGCAATGACTTTGCCAATGGTTTTTATCAGATCGGCATGGAATATCTTTTCCTGGCGAACTTCTCAACCGGCGAGGTCGAGCCCTGGCTGGCGACTGGTTATGAATACAACGATGATTACACCGAACTCACGATTAACCTGCGTGACGATGTCCATTGGAACGACGGCGAACCATTCACCGCTGAGGACGTCGTGTTTACGATCGACACCATACTCGCCAACGAAGCCCTGGGTGAAAACACCGTTCGAGACTTCGTGGCTGAAGCGACTGCGCCCGATGCGACCACAGTCCATTTGACACTCACCAAGCCCGGCCCTCGTTTCATCAACTCATTCTATGCAACCGTAACCGGCTTTGTGATCTGGCCCAAGCATATC
>JAIOHN010000325.1 GCA_019912985.1 Anaerolineae bacterium
GAATAATGCTGTTCAGACATAAACGTATCCTTTCTACGCGCTTAAACGTCATTGTAACGCACGGCTCATAGAGGAACATAAAAAGCCCCGCGCAAACGGGGCTTTTTGATTGGTAGATTATAAGAAATTAATCGCCGGAGAGGCCTTCAGATTCCAGAATTTGATCAACAAAAAAGGCTGGGTTTTCAACCACGCGGTGTACCGGGCAGCGAGCGGCGATTTCGCGCAGGCGCTCAAGCTGAGCTTCGTCCAGCGGTCCCTTGAATACAATCTGCTCACGAACTTCATGGACGAAGGCGGCGTCACCATTGTATGCTGGATACTCCTTGCCCAGGAAGCGCTCCATATCCAGCACCACCTCCACACCTTCCAGCGGCCACCCTTTACGGATCGCGTAGAGCTTGGCAGTAATCGCCATGCAAGCGCCCAGCGCACCGGCCATCAATTCCATCGGCGTGGGTGAAGTGTCGGTTCCCCCATCATGAATGGGTTCGTCAGCAAAAACGGTATGATTCCTTACTTTGATCTCCGCCCGGAGCCCTTCGCCTAGACGGACTGTAGTCTTTTCCATAGCTGCAAAAATCCTTGTGCGTTAAGTTGCTATAAGCAAATGACGCTTCGCAGTTATAGAACCTTACAAATTACAGCCTAATCTTTACGCAAGCGGCGCAAACCTTGATACTGCGGCTTGCCCTGAAGCTCAGTCCAACGGTTGCTGCCACCATCAGTATGCCACTCCACCACATGCATACCGTCCGGGCTTCCATAAGAAAGTGATGGGCGTATCATCAAAATCTGACGCATCACGCCGATCAGTTCTTTACTTTCCTGCGCGGTTGTCAGGATGAAATACTTACCAGGCTGCCACTCAAACCGCACCGGGCTTCCCTGCCATGTCCCTTCCATCTGGATTGGGGTGGTGGCTTTGGTACAGTTCATGTACAACGTCTGGAGGCGATTTTTCCACAGGGTTTGGTTCACGCGCTCTTCGATGTAGTAGGGGCGCGGTTCAGGGGTGGTATAAAACCAGGTGCGGGAATCAGTCGTCATGAATGGTCTCCGGTTCAGCAGAACGACAAAACTGCTGCCAAGTGTACATAAAACCGGACTAAGGTTCAATGCTTGTAATAGTTCAGCAATATTCCGCCGGGGCATCAGATAGATACCCCGGTGTATTTTCTCAGGCACGCACACGTAAATTGTCGATAATCTCTGCGGCCAAATCATAGTGACCGAAAGCGGGGATAATGTAGGCCCCCTGGATCATGCCGCGCATCTGCGTCAGCAGTTCACTGGCGACGCGTACACCCTCTTGGGGCGCGTTTTCGCCCGCATCCTCAATGCGCTTCATGATGCTGTCCGGGATGATCACACCCGGCACTTCGTTATGCAGATATTGAGCGTGTTTGAGGCTGTAAAGCGGCATCACACCCATCAGCACCGGCACGTCGAACGGTTTCCCCTCGATCTCCTCGTAGCGTTTGTAAAAACGCTCGATTCGCTCTGGCTCGAAAACGGCCTGCCCCAACAGGAAATCCGCACCCGATTTGAGCTTTCTGCGCAGCACTTTGATCTCGTGGTCGAGGTCATTGGCGCACATATTGAGCGCCGCGCCCACGGTGAACGCTGTGGGTTGACCGATAGAATTGCCAGCCTGATCAATCCCTTTGTTCATGCGCTGCGTGATCAATTCAATCAAGCCGGATGGCACGACATCGTAATTGTCCATCGCATCGGGATAATCCCCGATGTGCGTTGGATCGCCCATAACCACAAACAGGTTACGCAGGCCGAGCGCATGGGCCGCCAGCAGATCGCCCTGTACGCGCAGCAGATTGCGTCCGCGCGTGGGGAAATGCAGGATGCTTTCCACCCCCAGGCGTGATTGAAGCAGATGGCAGATGGCCCAGGGACTCATGCGCATCCGCGCCGTAGGACTGTCGGCCACGTTGATAATATCGGCCCCAGCATCCCGCAGCAGTTCCGCCGCCGTCAGCAGCCGTTGCGGCGCATAACTGCGCGGCGGTGCCATCTCCACACTGACGACGAACTGACCGCGATTCAGATGGTCCGAAAGCTCAGTAGGGCGCTCTGGTAGAGCATCCTCTTCTTCGCCGTTGGTTTCTATCAGCGGGATATACGGCAGTGACCGTGCATTATCATCCAGTGCCTGACGCATCGCCGCGATATGCTCCGGGGTCGTGCCACAGCAGCCACCGATGATCTGCGCACCAATCGCCTTGAAGGTCAGCGCGTAATCAGCAAAGTAATCGACTGTCGCCGGGTACATCACGCGCCCATTGACCGATTCGGGAAAACCAGCGTTCGGTTGGGCGGAGAAGATCAAATCTGGCGCTGCCTGACGCATGGACTGCAACACGCGGGAAATTTGCGACGGGCCGCCACTGCAATTCACGCCAATAATCCGCGCCCCTGCGTTGCGCAGGTCCCGTGCCACGCGGCCCGCCAGATGCCCCAACAGCGTGCGATCATCCTGGGCAAAGGTCATCTGGCAAATCACGGGAAACTCAGGATCGATCTCGCGTGCAGCAGCCAGGGCTTCCAGAATTTCAGCCAGATCGGTAAAGGTTTCCAGGATAATGGTATCCACCCCGGCTTCGATCAGCGCCCCAATCTGCTCTTTAAAGGCTTCGCGTGCTTCTTCAGGCCGCACACGGCCATAAGGTTTGAGGCGCACACCCAGCGGCCCTACTGCCCCGGCAATATAAACATTCTCGCGGAAACTGGCGGCCACCACCCGCTTTGCCAGATCAACCCCGGCCTTATTGACTGCCGCGACCTGCTGCTCCATGCCCTGCTCGGCCAGTTTGTAGCGATTGGCGCTGAAGGTATTGGTTTCGATCAGCTCTGCCCCGGCGTCGATAAAGCCTTGATGGATGCGAGCGACCTGCTCTGGATGGTCGAGATTGAGGGTATCGAAGCACGCCTGAATCGGCGCGCCATGCTGGTGCAGCATTGTCCCCATTGCGCCATCTGCCAGGAGCGGTTTGTCCTGCTTTAACCTTTCGAGAAAAGGCACCTTTGCCATGATTCCTGTCCTGTTTCTATCGTTCGATCTGGTTCGCAGGGATGTCCAGCCGGACATTCCTGCGCTTTGACTTGTGTTAATTGGCGCACGTGCTGCTGAGATAAATCGTCGTGCCACTGCCTTCTGAGTCGCGCCGTATGCTGTAATCTGTGGTCGCGATTCCGCGATCAGCGTTTACGTCATTGATGGCGCGCATTTGGTCGACATACCAGCCGTTGACGGTGACAAAATCATCCTTACTATGCAGCACCATCTCGGTGCGGCCCATCGCCCACGGGCGGAACATGTTGTAACTGGATGACACTACCTCGGCATTGGGATAAACCGGCAGCCAGGTGGTAGTGTCCCGATAGCAAGCTACATCCAGCCCGAAAACCGTCACCGAGATGCAGACGAAAATTCCCAGGGTAATCAGCACCAGTGCAATCATCTGCCGCCTGCACCCGACCTGCTCTCTATATTGTTGCTCCACCATTTCACCTGTTTCGAGCCAGCTTCACCGGGAAAATGCTGGTCAGTTTTCTAGAATCTGCGCGACCCGGTCAAGATTGCCCACGGCGTAATACTTCGCATCCGGATGATGCACCACAATCGCGGCGGTACTCTGCTCTGGCACAAGCTGATACGAGTCAGTGAGCGAAACACCGATCGCGCGCTCGGCCTGCGGCAGCAGTTGCCAGACCAGGCGATGATCGTCCAGGTCTGGGCAGGCGGGGTATCCCCAGCTGTAACGCTTGCCCTGCTCCACCGGGATGCCCAACTGCTTGTTGATGTGCTGGTGGACATAATTGGCAGTCGCTTCCGCCGTTTGCACCGCCAGCCCGTGGAAGAAATAGGCTTCGCTGTAGTTATCCGCATTTTGCAGCCGGTCAAAGGCTTCGCTGGCTGCTGCGCCCACGGTCACTACTTGCAGCGCCACACTATCGACCTGGCCGCTGTCTATCGGCGCAAAGTAATCGCTAAGGCACAGATATTCACCCTGCGGCTGGCGTGGGAAGTTGAAACGCGCCACCTCGATTTTCTCCGGTGCGGTGCCATTGGCGTTAACAAACGGCTGATAATCCCACACGATCAGGTCATCACCATCACTGTTCACCGGGAAAAAGCCATAAACGGCCTGCGGCTGAAGCGTTCCCTGCCGCAGCGCTTCCTTACCCATGCGCTCCAGACGCTGTTCAAACTCTGCCTGAAGCTTGATCCATTCCTCGCCCTGGGTGTTCTTTGCCCCCCAGGAAAGACGGAACAATTCGGGCTTATGCAGATACTGCAAGACGATCTCCAGCGGCATCGACTCGATCACCTTCGGCCCCCAGAAGGGTGGACTGGGAATGAAAGGCGCGGGTTTCACGCTGCGGAAGGCCGTCGCATCCGCCACGCGTTCACGACGGGCGGGTTTGCCCATCTCGACATTGGCTTCGTCAATCGTCGCCGTGATAAAGTGCTCACGCTGCGCTGGATCAACCAGCTTATCCATCACGGACAACCCTTCAAAGGCGTCCTTGCAGTAGAACACACCCGGTGTATAAGGCTGGCCGTTGTCATAGCGGAACAGGATGCGCCGCCCGAACTTGCGGTTAATGGCCGCGCCACCCACCAGCACCGGATAAGACAGTTCGCGCCGTGCCAGTTCGTTGACGATCAACGGCATCTGCTTGCTGGTGCTCACCAGCAGCGCGCTCAGGCCAATCGCATCAGCCTTGTACTCCTGCGCTTTCTCGATAATCGTGTTGGCTGGCACCTGTTTGCCCAGGTCATGCACGGTATAGCCGTTGTTGCTCAGGATAGTCTTGACGAGATTCTTACCGATGTCGTGGACATCACCGTAAACCGTCGCCAGCACCACCACGCCTTTGGTGGAGCCTTCCACCTTCTCCATGAACTGCTCCAGGTAAGCGACAGTTTTCTTCATCACTTCTGCGCTTTGCAGCACGAATGGCAGAATCAACTCGCCTGCGCCGAATTTATCGCCCACTTCTTTCATCGCAGGCAGCAGCACATTGTTGAGCACGCCGACTGCATCCTGGCGCGTCAGGCAGTCGTCAATCAACGCCTCGACGCCTTCTTTCTTGCGGTGAACGATCTGCCAGTGTATCGCTTGCTCACTGGTCATATTCTTGGTCGGGTCTTCGACTTCTTTCCCGGCCAGTTCTACCTGATTTTGCTCAAAGTACTGGATGAAGCGCGGCAGGGCGTCTGGATCACTATTGAAGATCAAATCTTCAGCGATCTTGCGCTGGTCTTGCGGGATTTCCGCATAGGGCGTGATGTGCGCCGGGTTGACAATCGCCATATCCAGCCCGGCCTTGACCGCATGATAGAGGAACACGCTGTTCAATACACCACGCGCCGCCGGGCCGACGCCAAAGCTGACGTTGCTCACGCCCAGGGCGGTCATCACGCCGGGGATATTTTCCTTAATCAGCCGGATACCTTCGATCGTTTCGACAGCATCATTGCGCAGTTCTTCCTGCCCGGTGGTCAGCGGGAAGGTAAGCGTGTCGAAGATCAAGTCTTCGGGTGACAGGCCGTAATCCTGTACGGCAATTTCCGTGATGCGGCGGGCAATCTCATACTTTTTCTGACGATCATGCGCCATGCCGTCTTCGTCAATCGTCATCGACAGCACCGCACCGCCGTGCTTCTTTACAATTGGCAGAATGGTATCAATACGTGCGCGACCATTTTCAAGATTGTTGCCATTGATCACGCCACGCCCTGGATAGAGCGCCAGCGCTGCCTCAGCCACATCCGCTTCGGTGGTGTCGATAATCAGCGGTACCGTGACCGCCATCGACAGCTTCTTGACCAGCTTTTCCATCTGCGCTTTTTCGTCATCACGCTCGGTCAGCGCCACACACACATCGAGCATGTGCGCGCCATTTTCGACCTGGTTCACAGCGATCTGCACGATGCTGTCGTAATCGTCGGCCAGCAGGAGCTGCTTGACTTTACGGCTGCCCTGGCTGTTCACCCGCTCTCCAATCAACGTGGGACCGGGATTCTGGATCATCGGAGAGGCGGTCATGCCGCTGGAGGCTTTGGCCTCATGCTTTGGATCACGCACTTTCGGACGGCGGCGCACGAAATGGGTTTCGTCCGCAACTTCAGTGTTATTCACCAGCGCGTTAAATGGATGCCCATGTACCTTGCGATAGAGCTTTGATAAATGCTCCGGCGTCGTGCCGCAGCAGCCGCCCACCACATTTACGCCCCACTTGGCGAACTCAGACACCATCTCACTGAAGGGGTCTGGTTCCATCGGGTAAACCGCTTCGCCCTCGACATTGATCGGCAGCCCGGCATTGGGCAGCACACTGATGGGCAGGCGGCTGTTTTCCAGCAAATACTGGATCGGCGCGCGCATGTATTCCGGCCCGGTCGAGCAGTTCATGCCGATCACATCAATCGGCAGCGATTCCAGTGTCGTCAACGCCGCGCCAATATCCGTGCCGAAAAGCATCTTGCCGGTGACATCGAGCGTGATCTGCACCTGAATCGGGATACGCTGGCCGCTGGCTTCGAAATAACGGTTAATGCCAACAATGGCTGCCTTGACTTCAAGGATGTCCTGGCTGGTTTCGATCAACAGCAGATCGACACCGCCTTCGACCAGGCCCTGCGCCTGTTCATAGAACAACGCAGCCAGTTCTTCAAATGTGATATTGCTCAAGTCGGGATCGTTGCCGCTGGGCAGCTTGCCCGACGGCCCCATGCTACCCGCGACAAAACGCGGCACGCCGGTTTCACGCTCGGCTTGCGCACAGGCACGACGCGCGACCTGGGCGGCAGTCCGGTTGATCTCTAACACCCGGTCACCCAGGCCATATTCTCCCAGTGTCAGTCGGTTGCCGCGAAAGGTGTTGGTTTCTACCACTTCGCTGCCGACATCCAGGAAGGACTTATGCACCGCTTCGACAATATCCGGGCGGGTAACGACCAGATAATCGACACAGCCGTTATACTGCTCGCCGCCGAAATCCTCTGCGCCAAGATCATACTTTTGCAGGCTTGTCCCCATCGCGCCATCAAAGATCACGACATGATCTTCAATCGCATCGAGATAACGCCGGTTCGTAAAAGTCCGTTCAGTTGTTTGAATCATAGAGTGTCGTTCTCCGTTATGTTTTCTCAGTTTGCTGCCAGGGAAACCCCGACATCTACAGATATTTCACCTGCGCTTGAATTTCTTCCGCTGTCGTTTCAGCATGTAACTCTCGCAGAGCCTTTACAATCACACCAATAGATGCCTGAAAATGTGGCACGAACACAATCCCTGTGTGAGTTGTATTCTCTGTCGCCATCTTTAGAAAATCTGTGTCATGAGTACAAAGAACTCTTCCCATTTCCGTAGCACGTTGCAGATGATTCACATCGCTATCGCCCAATTCATCTAAATCACGAACGGTCACTGCATCAATACCACTGCGAATAAGCTGTGCAGCGATCTCTGGATTCATATTCTCATCCAGGTAAAAACGAATCTCACTCAATCAGACGCCCCTGCTGTCCCAACTGCGCTTTTAAGCGCTTCGCTTCTTCAGCGTCCTGCTGTAACTGAGCATCAACCTCTTGCTGGTGAAGGTAGTAATAAGCCAACGCAGCATGAACCTGACCGAGATTTAAGCGAAAGTCCGTCGCAATTTGTTCTGGTGAAAGTTGATCGCCATACAGATGATGAGCCACAATATCCATCACCCGAATACCCGTCCCGGCAATCACTGGTTTTCCAGCACGAACTTTTGGATCGGAAACAATTTCATTGATGCTCAAAATATTGATCGCCATCTCACTACCTCGCTACCACATGCTCGATCATACGACATGAATCCTGACATCCACCTATAAATTGCGCCGCAGCCTATCCATTGCATCCACTTCGTCTTTGGCCTCTTTCAGGCTGGCACCTGTGATCTCCCGGTAACGCTTGACCGCCTCCAGGCGATTGCCCCTGCGCAACAAATCACGCACGTCGTCAAGCGCATCCACGCTCAGGCCGGGCGCAGCATTTTCGCCCAGGCGCATCTCGCGTTCAATAGCATCCACTGCATCTTCGGCGCTGTAGACATCGACTCCAACAAACTTGGCATAGAGATCTACGGCTTCCTGTCGGCGGCCATCCCGCAGCAGATCGCGGATACCTTCATCACTCAGCGCCATGCTGCGCTGTTTGCGACCTGTCTGGGCCAAATCGTCAGGGTCCTGAAGCAGGAGCGACTCGACTATCTCTTTCGCCACTTTCAAGCCGGTTCCCGTCAGTTCGCGATAACGCTTGATGGCATTGATTTTTTTGCGCTCCCGCAGATACCTCCGCAGTTCATCGTCTGCCAGCGTCTTGGGATCAAGCTCAGCCGGTTCTTCGGGTGTGGCAATCCGACCCCGCCGAAGCATAAAGTTCAAAATCACCAGCGCAAAGATGAACACCGCGATAAGCAGTGTAAGCTCAATCATGCCGATCTCCGGCCCCATCATGCCAGCACTCCCATCACTTCTTCCCATTCAAACGGAAGATACAAGGTTACATCGGCATAAGCTTCCAGCGCTTCCCGCATGGTCGGGAAGCAATCGCAGGTGCGGGTATCGACTAATGCCAGCGTCTGCACCTCCAACTCAGGAACTTCGGCGGATAAGCGGTCGAGCAGGACAAACAGCGCATCCGGCGGGACCGTCTCCGACACCGCCAGAATCACCACCTCACGATTGATCTCGCGCAGGTGCTGTGCCAGTGTCAAACTCAAATCGCCTTCCAGGCGCACGCTGGTGACCACAGTCGGCAGTGTCGATTGGGACAGCGGCAGGCGGCTGACATGATCGAGAATCGCCACCGTCTCACCCGCAGCGACGTAATGCCGTGCAAGGTCTGCTGCCAATTGCAGCTTTTCGACAGCGACCAATCCTGTCAAGACGACGAGTTTCACGATAAATCCCTCACCGCGCCTCTAAACGAGCTTCCAGCAGATCGGCCAGGGCCAGCCAGGCAGTCGTATCACGGGCCGCCACATCGTCATTCAGCCAGAAGCGCATATACTGCACCTGACGCACTGGCAGTCCGGTTACTTTGTCCGTTTCGTCGGCTTCCTCGGTCAGTTTCAGCCACTCCTCCGGTCGTGAACCGTAATACAAATCCATCAGGTCCGATAGCAGCGCATTGGCGGTCGCATTGGTCATAAAGCTGTAGCGCTCATAAACCGTGTGCTTTGGCTGCACCGCACGCGCCAGATCCAGCACCGCACCAACGAAGTTGCCACAACCTGGCTGCGGAAACTGATTCACCGCCTGCACAGGTAAATCGGTGGGCGCGGAGGCATAGGCGGCCACCGTCATGAACAATTCTCGCACCCACTGCGCATCCGGGTAATAGGTTTCAAAGCGCGGGAGAAAGTTGTTCACCTGAAGCGCCGGGATCTCCAGCGCCGGGATCGGTTCCAGGCCAGTCAGCAACCGCTTGAGCGTATCCTGAAGCGTCGTCCATTCGCGCTGGTCGGCTGCGGTTCGCAGGGAGATGAGTTCCGTCCCGTAATCCATCACACTTTTTCCAACGTTTCGCTCAAATCCTTACTGAATACATAACCCAGGCGCTCGTAATGCATGCGTTCCTCATAGAAACGGTGCGCGTCAGTGCGGAATGTACCCGACCACAGCG